>DBAX01000054.1 GCA_002291895.1 Cyanobacteria bacterium UBA999 | reverse complement strand
CGGCATGGAGCAGGGCGATCGCGCCGATTTCGTCCCGCCATTGGGGCAAGGTGTCGGCAAACAGTCCTTCCACCGGCACGATCAACTCCGTGACCTCCAGTTGGGCAGCGATGTGGCGCAGGTAATCGAGGGGAGCCCTGAGGGCCCCTTCCCCCACCCCCACCTCGGCGGCGGGGACTCCGGCCAAGCGATCCACATCTTCCGGGGCGGGAATGCCGGCAAAGGTGTCGCAGGCAAAAAGACGGCGCGATCGCCGGCTATATTTTTTAACCACCGCGGCCATCAGGGCGATCGCCCCACCCGCACAGGTACCGCATTCCACAATATTGCCCGGCCCATCGGCTGCGCACAGGTCGCGGGTAAAGGCATAGAGGGCATAGAGCCGGGAGGTGCCCAGCATCGTAAAGGGACGCACCACCGCCAGGAGTTCCAGAAATTCGGTCAGCTCGGGCCGCTCAAAACCCATCACTGCGTAGGAGCCCAAGTGCACGGGAAGGGCCGGGGGAGTCCCCCCGTTTTGGCACGGGCCCAGGGGTACGGCACCACGATAGGCCAGGGCGAGGTACGTAGTCGTGGGATAGATCAGGGTCTGCCAGCCCCGATTGCGCAGTTGATCCAGCCCGACGGTGCGATCGGGGGCGATCGCCTGGGTGAAGATCACCAACGCCAACTCCGGCAAGGCCGCAGTCAGGGCTAAGAATTCCGTTTGGGGCAGCACCACCTCGGGGCCCAAAACCACCACCCGCCAAGGACTCGGGGGCGGACAGGTAGGAAAAACCGCCAGGCGATCGCCCAGTCCAGCGTGGTCGAAGGCTTGGCGATCGCCGTTCGCGACCACCCAATCTACACGCATCCCCGCCAGGGCCCCTTGGAAGGCTAGCCCCCCCGCCGGATCGCCCAACACCAGCGCCCGCTCCCCCAACCACGGCAGGCAGAGTTGGTAAATAACCTGCGCGTCACCCCCAGCCGGGGCAGGAAACCCCATCCCCCAGCTAGCGG
This sequence comes from Cyanobacteria bacterium UBA999, assembly GCA_002291895.1. Lineage (GTDB taxonomy): Bacteria > Cyanobacteriota > Cyanobacteriia > Pseudanabaenales > Pseudanabaenaceae > UBA999. The sequence continues at coordinate 9,202 of DBAX01000054.1, read as the reverse complement.
GCACAACCACGCTGGGAGCAGCCGGGCGGCGGCGTTCCATGTCCTCCTGGATGCCATCCCAGATTTTGCTAGTGATCGTTTCCCAGTTGTGCTCCCGCTGGACAAACTCGTAGAGGCGATCGCTCCGCTGCCGCAACTCCTCCTCCGGAGCCGCCAAGATCTGGGCAACGATCTGGCGATTTTCATCCGGGTCGTGGGTCAGATACACCGCATCGGGGGCCTCAAAACCGCTTTCGGGAGTCACCAGCGGAATCAGCCCCCGGGCAATATTTTCCAAAATCGCCGTGGCCTGGGCATCCATGGTGCCGGTGTGGATGTAAAAATCGCAGGTATCGAGCACCCACTGGTTGAATTGGCGATCGCCATTGTCGATGGCGCCCAAAAAATTAAAACTGTAGGTGGCACCATTGATGGTGGCATTCACCCAGCCCACATCCGCCTGGAGGGACTTGCTGGCCACATGGAGCACCGTTGGCAGCCCCCGGACGCTAGCGCAGGTAGTGTCAAACCCCTTATAGGAACCCAAGGTACTGATGTGCAACAACTGGCGATCGCCCACCGGTCGGTAGGCAGCCTTGCGGGGCAGATTGTGCATTGCCACCCCCATATTGCTGCGGATGAGTTTGTGGCGTACCCGACTCTGAATCGAATCATCGGCAAGGGCCAGGGTGCGATCAAACCACAGTTGACTGCAAATGGTAAAAATCTTAGGCACCGCCAGCAACTGCGACTCTAGGTGCACCAAACTCGGCTGCCACTCGATGGGAAATTCGGGCACCCAGGCCATAAAAATGTAGGAATTGGGATGGCAGGGCGCATCGGGGGTCAGGGCATTATTTTTCACCCAATCCCGCAAGAGAACCCCCATATCCCCTTCCCGCAGTTCCGGGGGATGGTCGTAGGTGGGGTGTCCCAGCAAAATATCCTCGGGATGGGTGGTCACCCGCCCGGCGCACCAGTTGGACTGATGGAAGGGCAGCCGCTGGGAAAAATAATATTCCACCCACTTGGCAATTTCCCGATTGGAGAACTCGTAGCGCTGATAGCTCTGCTCTCGCAAAAAGTAATCCGTGTGAAAGAAGTGCAACATAGTGCCGTAGGTGCCCTGAGAACGGATGGTGCGGGAAAAGCAACACGGAGGAGCGCCGCCGCCTAGGCCAAGGTTCCATGGATGGCGACCACGTTGAGTATACCTGCCGGGGGAGTCGTGGCGATCGCCTCTAAAGATTGCTCTAGGGTTTGCTCCAAAGATTGCCTATGGCGGTGGAAGGCATGCAACCCGTAGCCCCACTCGCGCAGGAACGCCCCCACGCTGTCGTTGTGACCGTGCTGTCCCGATTGGTACTCGTAAATAATGAGGGGGTGGAAGCGTTCAATCAATCCCCGAGCCCCCATGAGCACCGCCAGTTCCTGCCCTTCGGCATCGATTTTCAGGGCCGAGACTTCTTCTAGGCCAAGGTCGGCAACCAGGGAATCTAGGGGGAGGGCGGGCACCGCTTCATAGGCTTGGTTACCCGCATCGGTGAGCAGGGCATTGGTCTCACTGGCGGTACGCAGTCCCAGCTTGACGCGATTGTGGCGATCGCCCGCCGCCGCCCGACAAACGGTTACCCAATCGAGCCCGTGGTGCCGGCAGGTGGTCTCTAGGAGGGCCACACACTGGGAGAAGGGCTCCACGGCCACCACCCGCCCCTGGGGCCCCACAGCCCGCGCTGCGCTGATGGTGTAGACGCCCACATTGGCCCCCACATCGATCGCCGTCATGCCCGGTTGGAGAAACTGCCGCCACAGGTCCAATTCCGCCTCAAACCAATCCCCCTCCGCCAGCAGCACGCTGGTGACCACACTGGCAAAACTGGGCTCGATCGCCAGGGGCAGATCGAAGGGCACAAAATAGGGTTCGGTTCGACCTGTGCCTAGCCCTAGGGTGGCATAGCCGATTTCCAGGGCCAGTTCGTGGCGGGGACAGGGGGCGATCGCCTGGGCCCGCTGCAAGTAAAACAAACCCTCCGGTTCCCGATTGTGGAGGCTGTAAATTCCTAGCCGCCGATAGTAGGGGGCTGCCCACGTAGCGACAAAGCACGCCAGCCGCAACACCCGCAAGCCACCGGGCACGTGGGGAAAGGGGAGCGATCGCCGCCACACCTCCAGCCACAGCAGCGCCTCCTGGTTCCGCGCTGTCTGCTCCGCCAGCAGCACCACCGTCAGCTCCGGATCGGGCACATTTCCCAGGGTTACTCCCGCCCCCCCAGCCCGTTCCAGGGTCTCCAAGAACCCCAGAAAGCCCTCCTCAGCCCGTTGCGCTCCGTCGCACACCGCGCCAAACACCTCTAGAGCTTGCCGCAGGGATTCGGGCATCTCCGGGGCGATCGCCGCCGGCCATCCCTGGGGAAGTGGCACCCCCTCGGACGCCAGAAAAGATTCCAACCTTGGTAAGATGTGTTCGAGCACCATGAGATTTCCTATGCCCCTATCAATGTACCAAGCTGCAGTACCCCCCTTGGTGCGCAGCCTAGAAAATCTAGCCCATATCCTGGGTAAGGCATCCGCCCACGCAGCGGAGCACAAAATCGATCCCCAGGTCTTGCTCCAGGATCGCCTGTACCCCAACATGTTCTCCCTGACCCGCCAGGTGCAGATTGCCTGCGATATTGCCCGCCGGGGCATTGCCCGCCTAGGTAGTAGCGAAGCACCACCCGTAGAAGACAACGAAACCACCTTTGAGCAACTGGTGGAGCGGGTGCATACCACCATCAGCTACATCCAGGAATTTTCGCCCGAGCAGCTCGATGGCACCGAAGATAGGGAAATTCAACTGCCCATGGGGCCCCAAACCCTTACCTTTGCCGGTCAGCCTTTTTTGCTGATGTTCGTCATGCCCAACGTGTATTTTCACGTCACCACTGCCTACGGCATTCTGCGCCATAACGGTGTCCCCCTCGGCAAGCTGGACTTTCTGGGGCAGCCTCCCCAATGAGCCGGCCCGCACAACTTAAGCGTCAGCTTGGGCTCCTCGGGGCCACTACCACGGGGTTGGGCTCCATTATTGGAACCGGGGTTTTTGTCAGCATAGGTACGGCCACTGAAGCTGCTGGTTCCTGGGTACTGGTGGCGATCGCCGTAGCGGCCTTTGTCGCCATCTGCAATGGGTTGAATGCGGCCCAGTTGGCGGCCAACCACAGCGTCAGCGGTGGGGCCTACGAATACGGCTATCGCTGGCTCAATCCCCAGTTGGGATTTATAGCTGGTTGGACTTTTCTACTGGCCAAATCCGCCTCCGCAGCCACGGCGGCCCTGGGGTTTGCTGGCTACCTGCTCAAGGCCTTTGGTGCTTCGGCAGAACTGGAGTCCCAACTGTTGCTGCCCCTCGCAGCAGGCGCGGTGGTGGTGCTAACAGCCATCGTCCTTCTGGGGGTGCAGCGTAGCCAATGGGTCAATCTTGTCATTCTCGGTATTACCCTCTCTGCCCTGGCACTCTTCGTGGTTCAGGGGTTCCCCCTAGCCATCATCAGAGGAACCCTGCGCCTAGAAACCAGCACCTTTGACCTGCCGTCCGTCCTCCGTGCCAGTGCCCTAATGTTTGTTGCCTATGCTGGCTATGGCCGCATTGCCGTTTTGGGAGAGGAGGTGATCGAGCCCCGCCGCACCATTCCCCAAGCTATGGCGCTTACCCTCCTCGGTTCTATGGTGCTCTACGGCACTGTTGGCACCGTCGGCATTGGGTTGGGAATCACGACGGGCCCTGCCCCCCTAGAAACCGCTGCCCAGCAGTTTCCCCTTCCCTTTAGTCCCCAGGTGTTGGCTGTGGGGGCGATCGCCGCCATGCTAGGGGTGCTTCTGAACTTGATTTTGGGACTTTCCCGCATGGCTCTAGCCATGGCCCGCCGTCGCGATCTCCCGCCTTTTTTATCCCGCCTGAACGCAAAGGGCACCACACCCGTTGCCGCCGTTCTCACGATCGGTTTGGCGATCGCCCTGATCACCCTCATTGGCAACGTCAAAACCACTTGGTCCTTCAGTGCTTTTAGCGTCCTGATGTACTACGCCGTCACCAATCTTGCAGCGCTGCAACTGACCCGGGAGCAACTCCTGTTTCCCCGCTGGTTGGCGATCGCCGGGCTAGCCGCCTGCCTGTTCCTGGCCTTTTGGGTAGAGTGGCAGATTTGGCTATTGGGGCTAGGACTGATTGGTGTGGGGCTGGGGTGGCAGTTCTTAAGCCAACGTCAGCAATCGGGAGCCTAATCGACCGGCTCAGGAGGGATCGTCCACCCCTTTCGGGAAATCTTGAGCAGCAACTCATCCCGCCGCAGCTTACTGTAGCCGGCAATGCCGAGGGATTTTGCCAGCAACTTCAGCTCCCCAAGGGTCATCAACTCCGGGATGGGAATTTTTCTGGTATCGGTCTTTTCTTCCTGCGGGATCTCCTCAGGAGTGACATAAAACACCTGTTCTAGGGCGTCTAATTTCTTACCGGGGGTAATGCCGCACTTAAGGTCGGCAATGGGCGTATGATCCCGCCATGCATGCCGTGGGGCGCTGTCGATACGATGCACCGCATTGGTTACATTAATAGACTTCAAGGGACTGTCGGGCTGGAGGGCCACATGGCGCAGGGCAGCGGCAATCTCCTCCCGTGTCGCCGTTGCAAGATTGAGTTTGGGCTCCGCCTCCCGAGCGAGGGCCCGCACCAACGGAACTTCATGGTCGGCAATCTGAACAATGATGCACCACACCCGCTCTAGTCCAGCCTTTTGGGCTACGGCATAGACAAAAGCATTGCCAATTACCTGATAGCGCACCTGGGCGCTCGCCCGCACCACCACCGGCAAGCAATTACTGACCCCACACTGCCGCCATAGCCTTGCTGTAGCCACGATGGCAAATTCTGGAGCAGTACTTTCCTCTAAAACTTCAAGCTCGTTGAGGGGTAAATATCTAAGGCTGCCTATGGGGTCAGGGTCGATGGTCATAACCTGCCAAGGAAAAATGCACCACGAATCAGCGAGAATCATATTTCCGTTTTGGGAGGAAGTCAAAGTTATTCTTTGCCGAGCCGCGGGAGGATGCATAGAGATTGGCAATTTCTTGGAGGTTGGTTAAGTCCCCTGCATTCTTGACTTTGTCCTAGAAAGGGAGACTCACCCTTTGGTAGCCAACTGGCTAAAAAAAATGACCGCACCACCAAAGGTTGCGCCGAACAGGAATTTTTCTTGACTAACCTGCCCGAATACCTGCTGAAAAATTCAAATTTCGCTCTTTTGCACCCCAGTCTCTTCCCCTCAGCATCGGATAGGCGTTTCCGCAAAGTAATTCTTGGGCGCTAGGAGCACTCCCCACAACGCTACCCAGAAGTACTATTTGCCCCTAACCACCTTTTCGGAAATAACCTTTAGGGCACTTTCAGGAACGGAAGATTTAAAGGATTATTCTAGAAACACTGAACTAAACCGCTCAGATTCTTGCGAAAAAAGTTCTGGCAATGAAATAAATCGAGCAGAAGAATATTAGCCAAAACCCATGCAGTATTTATCTTGATGCAAGCTTTAACTAATTCAAGAATCTATGCAAAATCTGCTTTTGTGCAAAATCTATTCTTATACAAAATCTATCTTGAATTTTTATACCCCTAACGGGATTCGAACCCGTGTCGCATCCGTGAAAGGGATGTGTCCTAGGCCTCTAGACGATAGGGGCGTTTTAGAGACTTTATATACGATACGCAGGAGATCGGAGCTTGTCAATCATTTCTGGGAGGAGATTTGGGGCGCAAGGGAAAGCCGCGGTGCATGGCCCCAAAAGGACTCTAGGTCATAATACTCCCGCTCTTTGGGCAGCATTACGTGCACCATAACTTCGCCGTAGTCTAAAACAATCCAGTTGGCGTCGCCCTCGCCGGAGAGGTGCTGGGGTTGGCGGTGGTGGGTTTCGGCGATCTTGGCGCGGATGGCTTCGGCAATCGCCCGGGCTTGGGTTCGGGATTGGGCAGAAATGATCACGAAATAGTCGGCGAGGACAGAGACTTCTCCTACGGCAATGACAGTGATTTTTTGTCCCTTGCGATCATCAGCTACGTTGGCAGCGGCTTCGGCTATGGTGAAGGCGTGATCGGCGGTGGGGTGGGGCATAGGCTTAACTTTTGGCGTTGGGGATGTTCTCTAGTATATTCTTGCCGTAGCTTGTAGGTAGTTAGGGAACATGATGGTCAGAAACGATACAATATGGGCTTAGCTCTCAGTGGTGGAAGGAGTTAACTATATTCTGGTACTTGTCGCAGTTCTAGCCGTACTCAATGGCGTCGCCGCTTTGTGCTTTTTGCTCTACGGGATTAATGCATTTTGGCTAACTGCGATGCGCCACGCCCAGCGATCGCGCTTGCCCCTGGGGGCTCCCTACGTCCAAAAGGATCTATCCAAGGTCTTTGCTGGGATGGTCGAAACCCAGGACTTGCCGCTGGTGACTGTCCAACTGCCAATTTTTAACGAGCTCTATGTAGCCCGGCGGCTGGTGGAGTCTGTGTGTGCCCTCGACTACCCCCGCGATCGCCTCCAGGTTCAGGTGTTAGACGACTCAACCGATGAAACCCAGGAGATTTTGCAGCAGGTGGTGGCGGAGTACCATGCCCGTGGCTACTGGATCGACTACGTGCACCGGACGCACCGGGTGGGGTTCAAGGCGGGGGCGCTGCAGGCGGCTATGCCCCTAGTGCGGGGAAACTATATTGCGATTTTTGACGCCGATTTTGTGCCCGGGTCGGACTGGCTCAAGTTGGCGATGGGACATTTTTTGAGCCATCCCCAGGGGCGGATTGCGGTAGTGCAAACCCGCTGGGGACACCTCAATGCCGAATATTCGTTGCTCACCCAGTTGCAGTCGATCAATTTAGATGGTCATTTTGTCGTCGAGCAGCAATCCCGCTATCAGAATGGCTATTTGCTTAACTTCAACGGCACTGCGGGTATTTGGTACAAACCCGCGATCGAGGACAGCGGCGGCTGGCATGCCGATACCTTGGCCGAAGACATTGACCTAAGCTACCGCGCCCAGTTGCGGGGCTGGCAGATTGTCTTCGATCCAACCATTGTGGCTCCAGCGGAGTTACCCGTGGCGATCGCAGCTTTCAAATTGCAGCAGTTCCGTTGGGCTAAGGGGGGAATGCAGTGCGCTAAAAAGCTACTGGGGACGGTGTGGCAAAGCCCCCTACCCTGGATGGGCAAGTGGCAGGCGACAGTGCATTTGACGAGTTATGCGCTCCATCCGCTCATGCTGGTGTTGGTGCTGACCTCGGTGCCGCTGATGTTTTTGGCAAAGCCCCACAGCGTTGGCGTCTCTTTGGTGGAGCACCTTTGGGGTTGGATCATGCTGCCGGCGACCTTTGGCCCACCGCTGCTCTACGTCACAGGGCAGCGGGATCTCTACCCAAACCAGTGGCGGCAGCGGGCTCCCTGGGTACTGCTGCTGGTGCTGTTGGGCATGGGTATTTCCTGGAGCAACACCCGGGCGGTACTGGAGGGGTTGCTGGGTACGGGGGCAAACTTTCGCCGCACCCCCAAGTTTGCCATTCGCCATCGGGGCGATCGCTGGCAGCACAAGCAGTATCGCATTCCCCCCGATGCCGGGGCGATCGTGGAGTTGGGGTTGTGTTTGTACAGTTGTGGGGCGATCGCCCTTTGCGTGGTGAAGGGATTTTATGTCACCCTACCTTTTATGGCGCTCTATGCCATTAGTTATGGCTACGTGGGTGGTCTCACCCTATGGCAGTCGCGATCCTGAGGAATAAATACGATGTGGTCTGTGGTGATTCCAACCTATAACCGCCTGCCCATCCTGCAGAAATGCCTACGGGCCCTAGAGGAGCAGGACACTGCCATGGACTACGAGGTGGTGGTGGTCGATGATGGCTCCACCGATGAAACGGTACCTTTTTTGCGATCGCATGGGGCAGAATTTCCCCACGTTCGGTTGCTAGGGCAAGATCACGGCGGCGCGGCGGCGGCCCGCAATGTGGGTGTGGGGGCAGCAGCGGGAGAAGTAATCGTTTTCATTGACAGCGATCTGGTGGTGACGCCGACATTTTTGGCATCCCATGCCCGGGCCCTGACCGATCCGAAGCGATTTTTTACCTATGGGCGGGTGATCAATACCTGCAACTTCGACGATCCCCTAGCGGAACCGTTTAAGGTTACCGATCTCTCGCGGGCATTTTTTGCCACGGGAAATGTGGCGATCGCCAAGGAGCATCTCCTAGCCGTGGGGCTTTTCGATCTCGACTTCCGCCAGTACGGCTGGGAGGATCTGGAGTTGGGAGTACGGCTCAAAAGCCGGGGGCTGCGGCTCATTCCCTGCCCGGAGGCAGTGGGCTACCACTGGCACCCGCCCTTTGACCTAGCGCAAATACCGCGGCTGATTGAGGTAGAGCGCCAACGGGCCCGCATGGGCGTAGTTTTTTACCGCAAGCATCCCACCTGGGAAGTGCGTCTGATGATCCAGATGACGTGGCTCCACTGGGGGCTGTGGGGACTGCTCTCTCTAGGTGGTGTCTTGAACGAGCGCACCATGGCACCCCTCCTCCGCTGGCTCATCGAGCAGGGGCGACCCCAGTTGGCCCTGGAGCTAGCCCGGATTTTTTTGAATTGGTACAACGTTCAGAGCGTCCACCGCGCCTATCGGGAGCATCGGGGCTGAGTGCCGCGCCCGCTACAAACCGCATTCCGTCAAGCGGGTGGCAAAGGCAGCGATCAGCCCCCCCCAGAAGCCAAGGTCGAATTCTCCCGTTACGGGCGGCGAAGGTAAAAAACCATTGGGATTGCTCCTGCGCAGACGCAGTTCGTTGTAAAGCAGCCAGCGACCATCCCGCCGCCATTGCACTTGGTCCCCAAACTTGCAGTAAATGTCGAAGTCGTAGGCATCTGTGCCGCCGACATTGTGCCAAATTTCTTTCTGGATGCTAAAGCCAAAGGTGCTGACACTGTGCATGATCCAGAGATCGTCAAGGGTGCGGAGGGTGTCGCAGGGTAGCTCCGCAATGTCGTCTTCGGTGAGGTAGCCACGCTTTTCCTGCTCCATCAAGATCAGCAGCAGGCGGGCAGTTTCCCGATCCGCTTCCCGCCACTTGCTGGCAATAAGGTACTCTTCGAGTTGCTGAAACTCCTCGGCAACTTCGCTGGCACGCCTAACGGCTTTTTTCTGGGGGGATGGGGGGGGC
>DBAX01000034.1:29871-30189 GCA_002291895.1 Cyanobacteria bacterium UBA999 | reverse complement strand
GTCAGCACCCCAAAATACGCCCCTCCATGGGCACTTCCCCTACGCCGAAGCCGATCCCGGTCGGATGCTGATCGTTGGCAGCTATGCCCAGCGGGAAAACCAACGTTTTGAACGTCTGAGTCAGGAGGCGGCCCTATTTCTTATGCGCATGATCTACGCCGCCCGCGAAGAGGGCGTCTGGCTGATTCCAGTGTCGGGCTACCGCAGCATCCGCGATCAAGAAGCACTTTTCACCGCCCAAGTCAAAAAGCTGGGCTCCATTGCCGCAGCTGCTAAGCGAACTGCACCGCCGGGTCACAGCGAACACCACACGGGCTA
>DBAX01000034.1:0-29556 GCA_002291895.1 Cyanobacteria bacterium UBA999 | reverse complement strand
ACAGCGAACACCACACGGGCTATGCCGTGGATTTGGCCGACGGTGGCTATCCCAACCGGGATGTAACCGCCGAATTTGTCGATACCGAGGCCTTTGAGTGGCTGCAGAAAAACGCCAAGACCTTTGGCTTCGAGCTTTCCTTTCCCGAAAACAATCCCCGGGGCATTGCCTATGAACCCTGGCACTGGCGCTATGTGGGGTCGCCGATCGCCAAGGGCATCTTTGAGGCCGCCCGCCGCCCCTAGGCTCCGGTCAAAAACACCATCACATCCCCCTCTTGAACGACGTATTCCTTGCCTTCACTGCGGACGAGGCCCTTTTCCTTGCCCGACTTGAGGGATCCGCAGGTGACTAGGTCTTGGTAGGCGATCGTCTCGGCACGAATGAAGCTTTTTTCAAAGTCGGAGTGGATCACACCAGCGGCTTGGGGAGCTTTCATACCGGCGGTAATGGTCCAGGCCCGGGCTTCCTTTTCGCCCACCGTAAAGTAGGTGCGCAACCCCAGCAGGTGGTAGGTAGCCCGAATCAGGGACTTAAGCCCGCCCTCGGTGACACCCAGGGATTGCAAAAAATCGCGGCGATCCTCCGGGGGAAGATCCACCAGTTCCGATTCTACTTGGGCCGAAACAATCACCACTTCTGCCTGCTCCTGCTGGGCATGGGTGCGCACCTGGGCTACCCAGGAGTTGCCCGTAGCCAAGTCATCTTCCGAAACATTAGCCGCATAGATAATGGGCTTGAGGGTTAGAAGTTGCAAATGCTGGAGGGCAGCCTTTTCTTCATCGCTAAGGGGGGCGAGGCGGGCGGGCAGCCCTTGGTCGAGGGTAGCTTGGACTTTTTCGAGGGCAGCCACTTCCAACTTGACTTCCGGATCGTTGGTTTTGAGGGCTTTGCGCGATCGCTCCAACCGCCGCTCCACCTGGGACAGATCGGCCAGGGCTAGCTCTAGGGTAATGATCTGAATATCCCGGATTGGGTCGATACTGGCTTCAACATGGTGGATATTTTCATCCTCAAAACAGCGCACCACATGGGCGATCGCATCGCAACTGCGGATATTCCCCAAAAACTGATTGCCCAGCCCTTCCCCTTTGCTGGCTCCTTTGACCAACCCGGCGATGTCCACAAATTCAACGCGGGCAGGCACGATCTGCTGGGAATTACCGATTTTGGCAAGAACATCGAGGCGCTCATCGGGCACCGCTACGGTACCAATATTGGGCTCAATGGTGCAAAAAGGAAAATTGGCAGCCTCCGCCTTGGCGTTGGCCACAAGGGCATTGAAAAGAGTGGACTTACCGACATTGGGCAGTCCCACAATTCCAGCTTTGAGCATGGTGAACCTACGGGAATATCGTACCCATCTTATCCAACGGGATACTATAGGGAAGCACTTTGTCAGCGCTGGCTATGGAATCCGTTAACAAACTTTTTAATAAGCTACTGGTGTGGAATGTCTTTACGGTATTTTTCTTTTTCCTTTGGTTGGCGATCGCCCTTTTGGGAGAGCAGATGCACGTCCACCTCGGCTGGATGGTATGGCAACGCCTCTGGAGCCCAGTGATTCAACCTGCCCTGGGCCTCATGATGGCGGGAGCCATTCTTTCATCCGTCATCCCTTGGATTGCAGCACGGATCCTTCCTAGCGACTCGCGATCCCGTTAACTGCTCCATGCCATTGATCCGGAAACGATCCGCAGACGTTCCACAGATCGCCATTCATTTCAATCGGCATCATTAGGAAGATCGGCACGATCCCATCCCCGCCCTGCGGTTCGACGATTCAGGCTTCCTTAGAAGCCTAGGACATTGACCAAACTTTTAGTCCTCGGTCTCCTATCGCAGCAAAACTTAGACCGTAACGGTATCGGCTTCAAAGATGGCCAGGAGGCTATCGGTACGGGTCAGTTCCAAAACCAGCAGCACCGATGGCCGAACGTTGCAAAGGGCCAAGCTGCCACGGTGATGGCGTACCAGTTCCATAGCCCGCAAAAGGCACCGCAACCCATTGGAATCGATGAATTCTACGGTCTGCAAGTCTAGAATCACGTCTGGGGCATTATCCCGCATCATCGTCTGACTGCTGACCCAAACCTCCATGCGGTGGCACAACTCCACACCCGTCCCACCATCGAAGCTTGACGCCTCCAAATGCCAAAAAAACACGTCGCGATCGCCCATCCAAGACCGAGAAATTAGTTCCATGCGCTTTGCTCCAACCGTTGGCACACATTATGAAATATTTGCGATGGGCAGTAAGTTCCTCTGGTAAGCAATTGGTTACTTTTCCAAACATCTAGAAGTTAGCAAAAAGTTAGCTAAAGGAAGCCTGGGAGAAGTCCACACTTTGCAAATTAGCCCCATCAAGGTTGCTCTCCCCCAACTTGGCCCGGCTGAGGTTAGCCCCCCGCAGATCCGCCCCCCGCAGATCGGCACGCCGCAAATCTGCCCCCGAAAGATTAGCTTTGCGGAGGTTGGCCCGGTGCAGATCGGCCCCCGAAAGGTTAGCTGCGGTCAGATCCGCCCAACTCAAGTCCGCCCGACACAGGCTGGCTGAGCTTAAATTGACGCGACAGAGTTTGGCAGCAGTTAGGTTCACCTTATACAGGTGGGCTGTGCGCAGATCCTCGCCACTGAGATCGACGTGGCTAAACTCTGTACGACCGGCCCGGTATAAACGGATGAACTCCTTAGCTTCCATGGGACAGTCACTCTTCGTAACGGTCGAGATCCATGGCCGCAGAACCGCCCCGCTCCAGTTCCACCAGGAGCTTGCCCAGTTGCCTCCAAACAAAATAGGCACTTCCCAGGGTTAGGGGCAGGGCGACGGCGTAGGCAAATCCCGGGGGAAAGCCAAAAATTTCCAGACCAGCTCCCAAAAAAAAGCCGACGCTGATGGTTATGCCCAGGTAGGGAACTTGGATATTGAGCCGCTCTAGGGTCATGCTCTCCGGCCCGCGCACCGCTACCAATTCCCGCAGGGTTGTTTCAAATGCTGAACCGCAGGCCAGCCCTGCCAACAGGGCGGCAATGCATAGGAAGTAGGGGGGATTGGTGGAAAAGTAATAGCTAAGGGTGGTGGGCATTCATCTAACTTAATAATGTGCTATCAGTGTACCGCGTTGCGGGGATCCCAGGTTCACCCCAAAGGCGACGAACGAGGGCCTGCTGTAGGGAATTCAAGCCATGGCGATCGCGGGCAGAAACGAAGAAGGCCTCCGCAAACTGCTGTTGCAGGGGCAGTAGGTGTTCCACTTGGTCGATTTTATTGAAAACCAACAACTCCGCTGGCGGCACCGTCGGCAAGCTGGCCAGAATTTGGCGCACGGAGCGAATGTGCTGATGCCAGGCGCCATGGGCGGCATCCACCACGTGGAGCAGCAGATCGGCTTCCCCCACTTCTTCCAAAGTGGCCCGAAAGGCATCCACCAGGGAGGGGGGCAGCTCGTGGATGAAACCAACGGTGTCGGTAAGTAAGAACGTAAGCGTTTCCTGGTTGTGCAGAACCGTCAGCCGCCGCGTGGTGGGGTCTAGGGTGGCAAAAAGCTGATCGGCGGCGTAAACATCGGCCTTGGTGAGGGCATTGAGTAGGGTCGATTTGCCCGCGTTGGTGTAGCCCACGATCGCCACGGTAGGCATCTCCCGGTCGAGGCGCTGCTGCCGCATCCGCGCCCGCTGCTGCTGCAGGGCCGTCACCTGTTGCTGCAAGTGGGTAATGCGCCGCTGAATCAGCCGGCGATCGGTTTCGAGTTTGGTTTCCCCCGGCCCCCGCGTGCCAATCCCCCCCCCCAGCCGGGACAGTTCCTGCCCGCGACCCACCAGGCGGGGCAGGCGATACTCTAGTTGGGCCAGTTCTACCTGCAACTTTCCGGCCGCCGATCGCGCCCGCTGGGCAAAGATATCCAAAATTACTTCGGTGCGATCGCTCACCCGCACGCCCAGCAGTTTCTCTAGGTTCCGAATTTGTCCCGGTGACAATTCCCGGTCGAACACCACCAAATTGGCCCCCTGGGTTTGGGCGGCGATCGCCAGTTCCTGGATTTTGCCCTCACCGAGCACCGTTTGGGGATGGGGGCGATCGCGCTTTTGCCAAAACACGTCCAGCACCCTTCCGCCGGAGCTTTCTACGAGCAATTGCAGCTCTGTTAATCCAAAGGATAAAGTTTCCCCAAGGGGTCGCGGCACCACGCCCGCCAAGAACACCCGATCCTCCTCCCGGACGGATACCACCTGCGGTAGCGTTCCCTGGCGATCGCGCTCCAGATCGGCGATGAATGAGGCAAAGTCCTGCTGGGACACCGCATCCAAACTTCGGGGTGGCAGCAGCACCCAGGGCGACTCCCCAACCTGAAGGTGGGAAACATAGACGCGATCAATTCTTCCCTGGGGCAATACGGTCAACAGAATCAGGGCATCCAAACTTTGCAGCGCCATCGCCGTAGTATCGGCCTCGGTCGGCGGCAATCGCAGCTTTTGCGTGGCAATGCAGCGCAATCCACTCAGCCTTCCGTAGCCAAAGCGCGGCAATTGCAACGGCGGAATTTTGGCTTGGTGAGGGGTTCCCACCGCCACCCGCTCTACCCGTCCGCCACGATCTACAAATACGCAGAGCGGTTCTTCTGCCAACTGACTTACCGCAGCCAGCCGCTGGGCAAATTCTGGAGTCACAAAGCAATCTTGGGGAATGCGCGATCGATACAGCCGCTGCAACTGCTTGAGAATGCTGGGCTTTAGCCCCTGGATGCGCCCATAGATTCTTTCGATAGTTTAGTCTCCTAAAGTCAAAACCATCCTAACGCGAATGGGGCTAGCGCCAATACAACCCAAATATAAAGTAAACCTTAAACTCCTACAGGCGCAGAGATGTTGTGACATTTGTCACCGTTAGTCTCAGGCTATTTTGATATTATTGAAAAAAATTAAAAAAATTATTGTCATGATTAGTACCAACGAGCGTCCGGCTAAGCGTCAGATTACCCTTCGGATACCCGCTTCACTCCACCGCGAGCCTGTCATTACGCGCCTGATTCGCGAGCATGGCTTGACTGTCAATATTGTGGCGGCAGTACTCGGTGAAGACAGTAGGGAAAACGGTTGGTTTCGTCTGGAACTAACGGGCAACGAGCGTCAGATTCAGAGCGCCCTAGTCTACTTCGAGGAAATTGAGGTTGAGGTTTGGCAGGCAGATGAGCAGGACGAAGAATTGTGGTAGCGACCGCAGTTTTTAACTTTAGTCTTTTTAACGCCAGCCATTAAATTGCTAGTACGTCAGAGTTACACTTTCTTTGATGTTTTGAACTTCCTGATTTTAAGTTGACGCATTCCAATAAATCGTGTAACTTTTCATCATGCAGTTGAAATAAAACGCTTCAGAAAAGTTTTCTTTATGGTTCTTGGATGGTTTCAACCCACGGCAGAGCAGATTATTTTTTGCAGTCTGTTTTCGGGTGATTCCACAACTGCGCGTTTACATTCTACAGTTTTAAAGTAGGTTCTATAATCACGCTCTACCAAAGTAACGGAACCAAAATTCTCATTGCCCAAATCTTTTCCTGTCCCCTGCACGCCACTGCGGCATGTAGGTCAATTTCCCCTAAAGAATGACTAAGTTGTCACGGTGGATTACGGTTTCCGGCACATCTTCGGGGTTGAGGTTCAAAAGTTGGGGGATGGATTCAGATTGGCTGCCACAAATTTGCTGTACTTCCTCTGCGCTGAAATTGACCATGCCCCTACCCAATTCGCGACCAGTGCGATCGCAAATGGAAACCATATCTTGGGGTTCAAAGGTGCCGTTGACTGCCACAATGCCAGCGGCGAGGAGCGATCGCCCCTTTTGGGTGAGGGCAACCACTGCCCCGTCATCGACTGTGAGGCTTCCAGCGGGCTGCAAACCGTAGGCTAGCCACCGCTTGCGGGCACTGAGGGTCTGGGTTTGGGGAGCAAACTGGGTGCCATGGTTGTGCCCGGCTAGGATTTCGGGGATGCGCTCTGGCACCTGACCACTGGTGATCGCGGTACGGACACCGGCACTGGCGGCAATGCGGGCGGCGGTGAGTTTGGTGATCATGCCGCCGGTACCCCACTGGCTTTTGGTGGAGGGGCGATCGCGATGCTCGGCGATGAGCTGCTCTAGGAGGGGCATTTCAACGTAATCTATGGCTTGGGCGTGGGGGTCGAGGCGGGGGTCGGCGGAATAAAGGCGCTCCACATCGGTGAGCAGAAAGAGCCATTGGGCTTCGATGAGGCTAGCGACAAGGGCAGAAAGGGTGTCGTTATCGCCAAACCTGAGTTCTTCGATCGCCACTGTGTCGTTTTCGTTGACGATGGGAATCACGCCGAGGTGAAGCAGCTCCCGGAAGGTGTCGCAAATGTTGCGGTACTGTTGTCGATGGATGAGGGCAGCTCGGGTGAGCAATACTTGGGCTACGGGTTGGTGCAGCGCGGCAAAAAAGTCGTCGTAAATGCGCATCAGGCGACCCTGCCCCACGGCAGCGATCGCCTGTTTCAGGGAGAGCTTTTGGGGACGCTCGGTAAAACCCAACCGCGCACAGCCTACGCCCACGGCTCCGGAGGTAACCAAAACCAAGCGATCACCCCGGCGGCGCAACCCCACCATCACTTCCACCAAGCGGGCGATCGCCGCTAGGCACAGCTCTCCGGTGTTGGGTCGGGTCAGGCTGGAGGTGCCGATTTTGATCACAATGGTTTGCGGTTCAGCCATGGTTGATGCATCTCTACCGCTACCCATCCTAAGGCATGGGCGCTACGACGGTGGCGGCGCGATCGCACTGAGGGGAACGATCATTTTCATGGCACCTAGCTTGAGGGACAGTTCGCCGCTGCCATTGGGTGGGGTGAGCACAAGGGCAACTTTACCGAGGGCTGTTACCTGAACGCGATCGCCGGGCTTGGGCAGAAAGGTGCACTCTGGCGGCGGCGGTGGGGGGGGCAGATGCCGTGCCTCAATTTGCTCTAGGCGCTGCTCGGCTTCATGCACCTGTTGGGGGGTGGGCTCTCCGGCTTGAAGGCGACGGATTAGGCGACCAATCTCTCGCTTGGCGTGGCGCACCTGCTGGTGCACTTCCTGTTCCTGACGTTGGCGCAGTTCCTGGCTGTGCTGCCGCAGTTGGTCGTAGCGTTGCTGCATTTCGCGGTGCAGGTGTTCGGCTGTGGTCAGCAGTTGGCTGAGGTGGGTGGTTTTTGCCTGCTGTTGCCGTCGCTGGTGCTCCAGTTCGCTAATCACTTGGTTGAGTTCCTGGGAGCCGCTCCCCAACTGCTGCTGGGCTAAATCGAGGATCTCCGGGGGAAATCCTAGCCGCTGGGCGATCGCCAGGGCATTGGAGCGCCCCGGAATGCCCCACAACAGATGGTAGGTGGGCGAGAGAGTGGCATCGTCAAATTCTACGGAGGCATTCTCGAAGCCGGGATATTGGTACTTGAGGGCCTTGAGTTCGCCAAAATGGGTGGTGGCCACGGTCAGCCGGCAACTTGTGGATAGGTGTCGCAGAAGGGCGATCGCCAGGGCCGTGCCCTCCGTCGGATCGGTGCCGGCCCCCACTTCGTCGAGGAGCACCAAGGAGTTTGGGCCTGCTACCGCCAAAATGCGACCAATGCGGCGAATGTGCCCCGAAAAAGTTGATAGATTTTGCTGCAGGGACTGCTCGTCCCCAATATCGGCATAGACCCCGTCGACGTAGGGCAAGCACACCGGCTCCCGGGCCGGCACCCACAGCCCCGCCTTTGCCATTAGCACCGCCAAGCCAAGGGTCTTGAGGGTGGCGGTTTTCCCCCCCGTATTGGGCCCCGTAATCACCACGGCGCGGATCGTTGGCGCGATCGCCACATCGATGGGCACCACCGACTGCCCCTGCTCGTAGACCTCCTGCCACACCAGCAGGGGATGGCGCAGTTGGCGCAGGGTGATGGTCTCATCCGCTGCGGAAAAATTGGGCGGACTAGCCCGCAACCACAGCCCATAGCGGGCGCGGGCCGATGCCAAGTCAAGAACCGTCACAACCTCGAGCAGGTGCCGCAAATCTTCCCAAACCGCCGCCACATCGCCACTGAGCTGGCGCAGAATCCGTTCCACTTCCGCTGCCTCTTGGCGAGCCAACTGCCGCATTTGGTTGTTGAGGGAAACCACGGCCGTCGGCTCCACAAACAGCGTCATCCCGCTGCTCGATACGTCATGGACAACGCCGGGCACCTGATCTTTTTGGGGCGCTTTGACGGACAGCACGTAGCGATCGCTCCGTTGCAAAATCACCAGATCCTGGAGGGCACTACCGTGGCGGCGAAGGATGCCCTGCAATAGTTCTAGGGCCCGTTCTCGCTGCAGCCGCAGGTGCTGCCGCACTGCCCCGAGCTTTTCCGAAGCCCGATCTAGCACCGTACCCGAATCGTCGATGCAGTGGTATATGCCCTGCTCCAGCTCCGGATAGGTGCGCACGGTGCCAATTAAAGCTTGCAGTTGGGGGCAGCCGGATGCCTGATCCAAAACCCGGCGCAGGGTGCGTGTGGCCGCCAGGGTTTGGGCGATCGCCAATAATTCCTCTGCGGCAAGCAACCCCTGCTTTCCCGCCCGCACAACTGCCATAGCGATATCTTGAATTCCTTGGAAAGGGATGCCCTGGGGTAGGGTCATGGTCAGATGCACTGCTTCGCTGGTCTGGGTCAGGAGTGCTTCCGTCTCCTCCCGCTGCTGGGGAATGGGCAACTGCCGTGCGGCGATCGCCCCCATTTTCGTTGCTGCAAACGTCGCTAGGTGGTGCCCTAACCGCTGCCATTCCAACAACCCTAAGGTTTCTTGCTGCATGTATGCCCTAGCTAGACAGGTCTCATTTCTTTATGCTACTTTATGTAATGCTCCGTTTCTAAATTGCCGATGTAGCACAGTGGTAGTGCAGCCGATTCGTAATCGGCAGGTCACGAGTTCAAATCTCGTCATCGGCTTCGCAGAATTTTCGTTCTATCTATAACAATTTGCGATTTGAGTTGCGATTTCCCTTGGCATGATCTGGGAGCTTTCATGCCTGGGCTTGCGGCATTTTGTTGGTAAGGTGTCTCCATTCAAATTTGCTTGGGTTGTGGTTACGTTTTTTGCGTTTTCTTGCCAAGAACGGATATTTTCCCAGGGGATGCGCGTCATTTTTTCTGCAATCTACGTGCGATCTGCGGTTTATGCGGTTGCAAAATGCCAAGATGATCGATACATCTTTCGTAATGCACTCGTTTCAACGCTTCATCAAGTGGTCATCGGCAGTGTTCATCGGCATTTAAATGTGCATTTCAAAGAGTTGCTTAGAGTTTTCAACCAGCAGCTTAGAGATTCCTACAATTTTCAACGAGTGGCTTTGAGCCTCAGCGGTTCTGCTTCCGTAACAGCGCACTGCGAGGAATCACCCGGTTAATTTCTTCTAGGGTTGTAATGCCATTAATAACCTTTTCGAGGGCCGCTTGACGGAAGGAAAAGAAACCAGACCCATTTTCGTTTAAGTAGTGGTTGAGTTGGGTAATCGTGCCTTCGTAGATGAGGGTGCGAAAAGTGTCGTTAATGTCAATAAGTTCCACCACCGCTTCCCGCCCAAGGTAGCCCGATTGGAAACAGCGCTCGCACCCCCGTCCCTTACGCCAGCGGTCGAAGTTCATCCGAGCGGCATCCAACCGCAGCGATCGCAATTCTTGCTCATCGGGGCGATGGGGCTCGGCACAGTGGGGGCAGACTTTGCGGACAAGGCGCTGGGCCACTACTCCCAGCAGGGCATCGCTAATGATACCGGGGTCGGGGCCCAAATCCTTTAGCCGGGGGATGGCGCTGACGGCATCATTGGTGTGCATGGTAGACAGTACCAAGTGACCAGTAAGGGCAGCCCGCACCACGGTTTCGGCGGTTTCCGGATCCCGCACCTCCCCCACCATCACAATATCGGGATCCTGCCGTAAAATTGCCCGCAAACCCGCCGCAAAGGTCATGCCCGCCAGTTCGTTAACCTGGGTTTGGGTGATGCTGGGCAGCACGTACTCCACGGGATCTTCAATGGTCACTACGTTGACATGCTCGGTAGCAATTTCCTGCAGACTGGTGTAAAGCGTGCTGGTCTTACCCGAGCCCGTGGGGCCGGTCATGATGATCAGCCCCTGGGGTTGATGCAGCCAACCTTGGTAAACGTTCAGGGCCCGGGGCGAAAACCCCAAGCTCTCCATGTGGTTGGAGAAAGGGTTTTCCCGGGGCAGCAGGCGAATCACTGCCTTTTCTCCCCCGACGCAGGGCAGGGTGCTAACCCGCAAGTCTAGGTTGGATTGGACGTGGACTTCGCTGGCGTAGGCCTTACCAATACGCCCATCCTGGGGGCGGCGACTGTCGGCAATATCCATGTCGCTCATAACTTTGAGGGCCACAATAATGGGGCGGCTGACTTCTAGGGGCAACACTTTGATGTCCCGCAGCATGCCATCGATCCGATAGCGCACGCGCAGCCCGGATTGGGTTGGCTCTAGGTGAATGTCGCTGGCGCGGTGTTGCAGGGCCAAGGCCAGCAAAGTATTGATCCGATGGGACTGGTTGCCCGCCTGGGAGAGGTACAGTTCCATCATTTCCCGGATATCCACCTGCTCCGCCTGCCCCGTTAGGGGGTCAATGGTGGGGGTGGCTTGAATGTCCTTCATGGCGATCGCATGGCGGTGGCGATA
Organism: Cyanobacteria bacterium UBA999; assembly: GCA_002291895.1. Lineage (GTDB taxonomy): Bacteria > Cyanobacteriota > Cyanobacteriia > Pseudanabaenales > Pseudanabaenaceae > UBA999. Next base: position 18,864 of record DBAX01000034.1, on the reverse strand, counting down.
CCATACCCGGTAGGACTCGGGGGTAATTTTGTGGCAAATGGTGCGCGTGTGGGTGCGATCAGCAATTTTTTGCAGCTCGTTGTCGGCAATATGTTTGGGAGAACCGATGTGAAAGTATCCTTGCCACAACAGCAACGGCACCAAGGGCAAGTCCGAAAGTTCGGGGATGTCTCCCAATTGCAAAAAGAAACGGTCATCAAGCTGGGGGTCAAGCTGGTCTACCCGCACCCAACCCTTATCATCGATGAGATGGGTGATCGCCTCCTCGGGAGACCGTAGCTCCCCCTGCACCAGGCGCTTCCAGACCGAAAGTGTTTTCATAGACAACACGGAACCATCACTAGAGAAACCTCCACCGCCATGCTGACAACGTTCTACCGCAGCACCCATGCCCTCAATATATACGACAGTTCCCAGGGCGATCGCCTCGCGACCCAAATGGCAGCCGGACGCCACCTGCTCGGCCCCGCCGCCATTCCTGAGTCCACCGCCGCTGCCGTGATTCTTGCCGAAGATGACTACCCCGGCTGGGTTGCCCCCACCGATTGGCACCGGCTTCAGCCGAGCGATCGCCCCCAACCCAATCCTGTCCCTACCCTCGACACCATCGCCCGGTGCATCCCCGAGATTGTGGACTACATCCTCCATGCCATGGCCCAACCCCACCGCTACCTTTGGGGCGGCACCTTGCCCCCCAGCTATGACTGCTCCGGGCTGATCCAAGCCGCCTTTGCCGCCCAGGGGATTTGGCTGCCTCGGGATGCCTACCAGCAACACGCCTTTGTTACGCCCATCCCCGCTGCCGACTTAGGTTTGGGGGATTTGGTATTCTTTCGTACCGCCGAACGCATCACCCATGTGGGGCTAGCCCTAAACGGCAGCGAATATCTCCATTGCTCCGGTCAGGAACGGGGGCACAATGGCATTGCTAGGGGCGATCGCCGTGGGGGAACTCCCATCGATGACTTCTATGCCCATCACTACTGCGCCGCCGGACGGGTCACCGCCGCCTACGCCTCCCGCACCCTCACTCCGACGGGAGGGAATGGAAAAAGCTAACTTTTCGATAACTTTTGCTGTTTCGTCTACCAAGTCTTCTGGGTAGTATAGAAACCAACCTATGCAGTACTGCGCAAGCTGTGATGGGCACCGATAGGTGTCACAAAAATGCTGTAGAAATACCATAGTGGAAGTACCATAAAGGCACCATAGGTTTTTGCGTCGCTAGGACAACAAAACAATGCTTTTGGGGGAAGCTACTAGCGATGGAACACAGGGAAAACCTTTGTCATTCCGATCAGTCGGATGCACTTCGGGCACTTATGCGTAGTGCTGGCATTTATAGCTTTCGTGACTTGGCGCAAAAAAGTCACTTGTCACGGCGCGCCATTGACAGCATCCGTCAAGGCAAAATTGCCCACCTACGCTACGAAGACTTAATGCGCCTCAGTGCGGTATTGCACATTTCCCTGCTCGAGCTGCTGCAGCACCTTGGCTTTAGCCATGAAACGATGCCCGATCAATGCCAATGGCAGCTCCAAACTTTGCAGTACCTGGAGCCTCTGCTGCTACAGTTCCCCACCCTAGCCCATGCCATCCAGCGCAACCCGCAGCTTTCGGCTAAGCCCCTTGTGCCTCTATTTCAGCCGATCGAAAAGCTCCTACACCATTGGGGAATCACCGTGATCGCCCCGGTCGGGGCCACTGTTTCCTACGATCCGGCCGTCCATGAACTTCTTGAAGGGCAGGTTAGCCCCGGCAGCCCCGTAGAAATACGCTACGTCGGCTACCGCCAAGGCACCCACCTACTGTACCGGGCCCGGGTCAGCCCGTCGCCATCTTCACAAAAAATTTAGTATGCCGTATCCGTGTTTTACAATGGGTTTACCTAGGGCAAATGCCTATTCTCTCTAAACCGATGTTGTTTCACCCATCTGTGGCAGCAGGGAGGAGTAGGTTTTTCTTGAGATAGATGCCTGAATTTTCTTCGGCTGCTATCGTGAGCGCTCTACTCCCGTGTCATCCACTAACCTATTACCAATGACCATTAGTCTTCACCGTTCCTTGTCTAACTCTCCTGATCATGAACCCGCCCGCCCCCTCTCCCAAGTGATTCGCGATCGCCTAGAGGCTGCCGGGGTTCCCTACTTTGCCAATGACTCCATCGCTGACTACCTCACCGAGCGGGAGCGCGAGCAACTTAAGGAAGAAATTGAAGCCAAACTGCAAAGCCTTTTTGATTCCCTGATCATCGACACGACCAACGACCACAACACCCGCGAAACTGCCCACCGGGTTGCCAAAATGTATGTCGATGAGGTGTTCAAGGGGCGGTACCACAAAATGCCCAAGGTGACAGATTTTCCCAATGCCAAGGAACTGGATGAAATCTACACCCTCGGTCCCATTACCGTGCGTTCCGCATGCTCCCATCACTTTGTGCCCATCGTGGGACAGGCTTGGATTGGCATCATTCCCAGCGATCGCGTGATTGGCATCTCTAAATTTAACCGCATCGTGGACTGGGTGATGAGCCGCCCCCACATTCAAGAAGAGGCCGCGGTGATGGTGGCTGATTTGATTGAGCGCCTGATCAAGCCTCGGGGTTTGGCCTTTGTCATTCGGGCCCAGCACATGTGCATGACATGGCGCGGGGTTAAGGAACCCGACACGAAAATGATCAATTCCATCGTGCGCGGGGAATTTCGCACCAATCCCAGCATGAAAAAGGAATTTTTTGACTTGATTCGGGCCCATGGATTTGAAAGCTAGATGGCTGCGGTCGAGCGTCATAGGGCTCCTTTTGGTGGCGCTGCTGTGGCTCGGTGGGGGGCCACCAGCCCGCGCCACCCTCAATGACGACCACTACGATGGCAATATTTTTGCCCTCTACGGCGGCAATGGCTCCCTCGTGCCTCCCCGGGTAACGCTGTCCCAGTCCCTGCAACTGGCACGACCGGCACTACTGGTTTTTTACGCCGATGACAGTGCCGACTGCAAGCGCTTTACGCCTGTTCTCAATCAGATGCAGGCTTTTTACCGCCGGCAGTTGAGCCTCATTCCCATTGCCATCGATAGTCTTACCCCAGAAACGGATGCCACCCGCTTCTACCGTGGGTTTATCCCCCAGACGGTGCTCGTAGATGCTACGGGAAAGGTGGTCTTTGATCGGGTCGGAGCCGTATCCCTGGAGAGCCTCGATGGGGCAGTGCGTCAGGTTCTGGGGTTGCCGGACTCCAATCCGGAGCTACGTCCACGCAGCGGCAGCCAAATTAACGAGATTAATCCCTAGGGATTCTTAGCCCATAGGAATCTAGACCATCCCCAGGGAGCTATGGCGCTGCCATACCTCGCTGGCTGCCCGGTGCAGCAGGGAGTGGCGGTAGACTAGAGCGCGGAGGTCGGCGGCATAGCCGCCACCAATCACGCAGGCTACGGGATAGCCCTGCTGGCAGCAGGTGCTGAGCACCTGCATATCTCGGCGAAACAGTCCCCGATCGGTGAGGGCTAGTTTGCCGAGGTGGTCGCCTACGTGGGGATCCACACCAGCGTCGTAGAGCACGAGATCGGGTTTGACGCTGCTAAGAAGGTCGGGAAGGTAGGTACCCAGGGTGCGCAGGTAGGCATCATCTTCCATGCCAGGGGGTAGGGAGATATCCAGGTCGCTTGGTTGCTTGATTGCCGGAAAGTTGGCCCCGCAGTGCATAGAAAAGGTGAACACGTCGGGGCGATCGCCAAAAATAACCGCCGTGCCATCCCCTTGGTGCACATCGAGGTCAACGATCAATATTTTTTGTGCCAGATGCTCCTGCAGCAACACGTGGGCGGCGATCGCCAAGTCATTGAAGATACAAAAACCGGAACCATAGGTGGGGAAAGCGTGGTGGGTTCCCCCGGCCGTATTGCAGGCTAACCCCGTAGTCAGGGCCAGACGGGCGGTCAGAACTGTCCCCCCTACGGCCCTACAGGTACGTTCCACGAGGGGCGGCGACCAAGGAAGCCCTATGCGCCGCTGGGCCTTGGGGTCTAGGGTGCCATGGCAGTAAGCGGACACGTACCCCGGGTCGTGCACCAACTCCAGCCATTGGCGCGGTGCTACCTGGGGGAGATGGATCTGATCGGCGGTAATAACGCCATCGCTGAGGAGCAATTCCACCAACAGGCGAAACTTAGCCATGGGAAATCGATGCCCATCGGGCAAAGCTGCCCCGTAGTGGGGATGGTAGACCACGGGCAGCGGCATGGATCCTAGACCGAGGACGGAACCTTAGCGGCAGCGGGGGACTGCTCCGGCAGCCAGTGGATCAGGGGCAAGGGCAGCAAACTAGAAAGATTGGTGACCAAAACCAACTGCCACAGATGGGAAAAATCGGTTTCGGTGACGCCAAAAAGATGGGTGAGGAGGGCCCCCAACTGGGCGGAGCAAAGGGAGGACACGTTGAGAACGGACATCAGTAGGGCAAAAAGTGTAGCTTCTATTCCCACCGGGCAGAGCCGCGCCGCTAGCACCAGCACCGGCATAAAGGCAATCCGTCCAGCTATGGTCAGAATCAGGCTGTCTCCCAGGCTAAACCAGCGATCGCCAATGCCCAGAGCCCGGTTGGTGTGGGTGACGAGCAGCAAACTCGTGAGCCCCAAAAGCACCGACAGAAGGGTAGTCCAGAAAAAAATGCGCCGCAGGGGCACATCCCGCAAAAACCGCTGAAAAATCCAAACCCCCACGAGCCCCGCAATATTCGTAAAAAACCGCACCGTGCCCAAAAACTCCGGATTAAAGTGCAGCTCGTTGGTGGTGAAGTAGAAAAATGCCGAATCTGCGCTTGGCGTTGCCTGCCAGAGGAACACAAAGGCGGCGGGCAGCCAAATGGATTGATCGCCCACGGCCCGCCTCAATGCCGCAATTTGGGCACCAACAGCGCCCCAGGATGGCTTGGGGGTTGGGGCTGAGGACACCGGAGGATCGGCGATCGCCAGGGAGGCAATGCCGGAAACGAGGGGCAGGAGTGCCGTAATCAGGAACACGAATCGCACCCCGAAGTGTTCTAGCAAATAGCCACTGAAGTAGGCCGAAAGAATTCCCCCCACCGAAACCGCGGCCCAGCCAAACGCCTGCAGCGATCCTGCATCCCCGGCGGATTCCTGCCGCGCCCGCTGCACGACCAGGGCATCAATAATGGCATCGGAAAATGCCACCGCAAAGGAACCCAGCGCGATCGCCGCGATCGCCCCTGCGGTTGTTGTAACTGCGGTACCCAGCCACAGCCATGCGGTAATGCCCAGCAGGCTTGAAAGCAGGAGGTAGGAACGCCGCCGATAGCCAAACAGAGGGAAGCCATCGGAAATAAAACCATAGAGGGGCTTCACCATCCAGGGAACCATGGCAATACCGACGAGGGAGGACACTTGGGCAGGAGAAAGACCCAATTCGTCCTTAAAAAAAAAGCTTATGGCCAGGTGGGACAATCCGAGGGCCCCCTGCACCCCGTAGATCGTGGCGATCGCCAGCAACTCAGGATCCAGCGGGCGACCAAACCAGGGGGAACGGATCAGCATAGGGTAACGTGAAGATTTATTTCAGCCATTCTAGCCCTAGATCCAGGACTTCAACCACATCCGCAGGAAGAACTGGGCCTCGGTTAGGGGCAGACCCAACCAAATCGGCATAAAAAATACGGTCGATAGAACGACGGTGACCCCACCCACAATTCCCACAAACCGCATCCAGTGCTGTCGCTGCCCCCAAAGCCAGCCTAATCCCAAGGCCAGCAGCATGAAGGCAAACAGTGCCGAACTCATGTAATGGTAGATAAACAAACAGCGTTTTACCACCAACCAGGGCACGTAGTTGGCGGCATAGCCCAGCAGCAAGTAGGCGGTCACAGGTTCAAAGTGCGGTGCCCGCACCAACCCGCGCAGCGTAAACCCCACCACAGCGGCGATCGCCAACCACCACAGCACCGGATTGCCCATGCCGTGGACATCCCACCACAGATTCTCTTTGACCTCAAAAAAATACCCCACCGGTCGCCAAGCGACGGGCCAGGTAAGCATCGACGAGCAGTAGGGATGAATTGGCTGGTCAGGGGTGCCCACTGCCGCCGTCGAGTTATTCCAATAGACGATGTAGCGGTTGGCCTGCACAAAATGGAACCCCAAAGCCCGCCACCAATCCCAGCCCACCACCCCCGGAGCTTCCCGCCGCGCCACCATCAGCACGTGGGGCAGCCATTGCCCTACGTAGGTTACCACCGGCATCACCACCAATAGCAACAGCATCTCAAACCACCGCAGTTCCCGCAGCTTTTGCCACAGCCCCAGGCGATCGCGCCACCAGGGAGCGAGGGTGACGCCAAAAAGCAGCACCGTCATTAGCCAGAAGCCCATCCCATTCCACTTAACGCTGGCACTAGCCCCGAGCATCACCCCGGACAGGATAACGTAAAGCGTGCGCCGCTTGCCCTCCCCCAGCAGGGCCGCCACGAGGAAGACCTGGGAGGCCAAGCCGAAGGTCACCAGAAAGATATTCAGCAAGCCATAGCGAGATTCTACTAAAAAAAGTCCGTCCCCCGCCACAAAGGCCGCCGCCACCACCGCTACCCACCACCGGGCCGTAAGGCGGTACATCAACCCCAAAACCAAGAGAGGTAGGGCAGCTCCCACAAACGCCGTCATCAATCGGTAGCCGTAGTCGTTGGCCCCAAAGAGCCAAATGCCCAGCATAATCACGTACTTACCCAGGGGCGGATGTCCGTCTAGGGGGGCAGACCCTCCTAGGTATTCGCTGGCAAATTTGGGGAAGTGCACCTCATCAAAAACCGGATAGGGCTGACGATCCAGATCCCAAAGCCGCAGCCCCAGGGCCAAACCGTACAGAAGCCATGGGGCGATCGCTAGCGGCATAGCTCAGCAAAGACATCCCCCACAATAGCTATGGCCCGGTCGATTTCCGCCGCCGTCACTACCAGTGGGGGCACAAACCGTACCACCTTGGGCCCGGCGGGCACCAGCAAAAGCCCCCGCTCCATGGCAATCTTGACTACATCCCGGGACTGCACGGCAGAAGCCTCCGGCAGAACCAGCCCCTGGATCAGACCCCAACCTCGCACTTCAGCAATGTCCTGGGGAAAACGCTCCGCGATCGCCCCTAACCCCGCCCGCAACTGCTGTCCCCGCTCCCGGGCGTTGGCAATCAGGTTTTCTTCCACGAGGGTATGGCAGACCGCAAGGGCCACGGCGCAGGCAAAGGGATTGCCCCCAAAGGTGCTGGCGTGATCGCCGGGGGCAAAAATATCGCAGTTTTGGCGGCATAGCATCGCCCCGATGGGTATGCCACCGCCAAGACCCTTGGCAGAGGTGAAAATATCCGGCTGAATGCCGAGGTTTTCGTAGCCCCACAGCTTGCCGCTGCGCCCCATGCCCACCTGCACCTCATCGAGAATGAGGAGCGCCCGGTGCTGATCGCACAATTCGCGCACCCGCTGAAAATACTCGCGATCGCCGGGGCGCACGCCCCCCTCGCCCTGGAGGGGTTCCAGCATAATGGCGGCCAAGCGCCCTTGATATTTGGTTACCGCCGCCACTAGGGCCTCGGTGTCGTTATAGGGAATGTAGTCAAAACCCGTCAGCAGCGGCGTGAAGTCCTTTTGGTATTTGGGCTGTCCCGTAGCCGTAATGGTGGCGATCGTGCGTCCATGGAAGCTAGCCTTGGCCGTGAGTACCACCGGTTCGTCAATGCCTAGGGTGCTGTGGGCATACTTGCGGGACAGCTTCAGGGCAGCTTCATTGGCTTCCGCCCCGGAGTTGCAGAAAAAAACCTTATCGGCACAGGAATTTTCCACCAGCCACCGGGCCAGTTCCCCTTGGGGCGCAAGGTAGTAGAGGTTAGAAACATGGTGCAGTTTCTGGATTTGCTCCGTTACCGCCTGCACCATGCGGGGATGGGCATGGCCGAGGGTGCAGGTGGCAATGCCGGCTACAAAATCCAGGTATTCCTTGCCTTCATTGCTCCAAACCGTGGTGCCCCTTCCCCGCTCGAGTACGAGGGGAAACCGGGCGTAGGTTCCCATGACGTATTGATCGAACTGTTCGATGTCGCGGGAAGCGGGGGCAAGGACAGCGGTCATAGTAGGTTCAGCCCTAGTTTTAACGATGGTTTTCTTAAACTATAGGGTGTTGGCTAGAAGTTTGGGGACAACGGGCGCGCAATCTTCCCCCTATGTCACGAAACCGTGTCATCCCCGATGCTATCTGCCGGGTCGCGGGCATCACTACCCTCAAACCATGATCGCTTCTAGCCCCTCCGGGTCAAGAATGCACAGCACATCGCGATCGGAGTCGCGGCGGACGAGGTTTTTCTTTTCGAGCTTGCCTAGGGATCGGGTCACTGTTTCCCGCGCTAAACCGCTCATGCAGCTAATTTCTCGGTGGGGAAGGTTGGGAATTTCGATACCTGCTGCGCCGGGAACACCCTGTCCCTCAGCCAAGAAGAGCAGGACATCGGCCACCCGGGCGGTACTGTCTGCTTCCCGGAGACGCAGCCGGCGGTTGAGCTGCCGCAGCCGCTTGGCCACAAGCCGGGCTAGGTGGATCCCAGCATTGGGTTCCGTTGCCAGCAATTGCATGAAGTCCGGTGCCGGAAGGCTGGCGATCGCCGTTGGGGTCAGGGTCAAGACATCCGTGGATCGGGGCACCTGATCGAGGGGGGCCATTTCGCCAAACATTTCGCCGCTCCCCAAAATATTTAGGGTGATTTCCTTGCCATCGAGGTTGTAGGTGCGGATTTTGACCCAGCCCCGGAGCACAAAGTAGACGGAGTTGCCCCAGTCGTTTTCTAGGAGAATGACCTGATCGGCGGGATGTTCGCGGGAGGACACATGGGCGATCGCCCGCAGCACCGACTGTTCACCAAGTCCGGCAAAAAAGGGCGCGGTCACCAATTGCTTTTGCACTTCACTCAGCATAGAAAATCACGACGGGAGATGCGGACGAGACTAAAATCGGAAACGCAACGCTAGGGCTGAATCAGGCGATGGAGTTTTGCCGCTAGGTTTTTGATGATACCACCGCCGACAGACTCTTCCGGAGGAATAACGCTGGACTCGATTTCGGCAACGGTTTCCTTGGGTAACTCCAAGATACGCACGAGGCGCTGGTAGGCCGCTGCCTCGTCCATATTAACAAGGGGTTCGTCGGGGCGGCGACGGCTGGCTTGAATCACCTGGTACACCAAGCGGAGCACCAATTTCCGCTCTTCTTCGCCGGCCAGTTGGGGCACCAATTCCTCGATGGGGACATTTTGTTCCAGGTATTCCCGCAGGCTGCGCCTCAGGGTGGGCTTATCGGCATCGGATTTGGCAAACAATTCAGCAAATTCATCGAGCATGATCCGAATTTCATCGGCTTCGAGCTGACCATCCGCCCAGGCCATGGCCGTGACGATGCGCAGGAAATTCATTTCTTTGGGACTAATGGGAGGGGGAAGCATGGAACCTCACGGGTCGGGGATTTAGGACTTGGCGACAATGTCGGCGACTTGGGCGGCGGTGAGGTGGAGTTCTACCTCTAGGCGTTGGTCTTCGTTGCGGCAGAGCAGCACCATGCCACCGCTCGCTTGGCGCACGCACCCGACCTGGGCGTATTCCATCTTGATGGTTTGGTACACCACCTTGGGTAGGGTGACCCGCAGCATGTAGGTGCGGCTGGAGGAGGGCAGAATGTCGAGGTGTTGCTTGGTGAGGTCAAGGAGCAGTTCGCTGGCGGTGATGTTGCGCTCTTCTTTGATGTTTTCCTGCCGCCAGTAGAGGGTGATGCCCCGCAGGCTGGTTTCGATTAGGGGGAGGTGCTGATCGACGGATTGGGGACTCCAATCAATTTCGTTGAGCCGACCGCTGGCGGGGATGGGGCGTTGCTGCCACAGAACCTTTTCCCGCTGCAGTTGGGCCCACCACTGGGCGATGTGGTTGAGGTTGGCTTCGTTTTCGGGATCGCTGCTGCCAAGTTGCCAGGAAATGAGGGTTGCCATAGGTAGTGCCGCAGGAGAGCACCCATAGTGTGCCACAGATTAGGTGCGCCGCGATTTTAAGGTTTATGGATTCTCCGGGGCAGGTGGGAGGGTCTCCCCGGAGGGGGTTGGGCGATCGCAGCGGTGGGCAAATTCGCAGTGGCGGCAGGGCTTGCTACCGACGGGCAACTGGGGATAGAAGTTTTGGTGCATGGTTTGGGTGAGGGCATTGAGATGCTCTGCCAAGGCTTCCTGGGTGCGACGGTGTAGGGTGGCGGTGTAGGGCAGATTGATCGCCGTGCCGAGGGAGGCAAACCAATAGGTCATGTGCAGGGCATGGGGGGGATAGGTGCTGGTCTCGGCCAGCAGGTAGAGGTAAAGCCGGGTTTGCCAATGCTCCTGGAGGTGCTGGGCCGTGGGGGGGCGATCGTAGGTTTTCCAGTCGATGATTTGGGCCTGGCGATCGCCCAAAATGAGGAGGTCGTAGATGGCGCTGAGCAGGAACGGAGGCTGGGCCAGGGTACGGCGATGTTCGGCAATGCGATCGCCCGCAATCATGGTCGGGGGCGAGGACCGGAACCGTTGCCACCATTGGTCAAGGTGCTGCTCGCTGGCGGCAAGATCGGCAATATTGAGACCCAGCTGCTCCTGTTGCATCAGCAGGTGAAACTGCTGTCCCCGTTCTAGGCGTTCCTGGAGATCGGGATCCCGACTTAGGGCTAACTGGTCGAGGTACAGCAATTGAAACCTATGGCGGCAGGTTTGCCAGGTAGCCAAAAGTCCCTGGGAGAGGGGGAATAGGGTATCGTGAAGGTTAAGGTCGGTGGGTGCGGCAATATCTAATTCTTGTAGTACCATGACGGCAACTTTTCCTGCGGCAACCTATGGGTGCGTCTGTCGGCACGTTGGATAGCTTACCACGCCGCTTTCTCAAAGCTGTGAACCTTCGCCCTGAGGAGGCGGAGCGCACGGTATTGATGTTTTTATTTTATGCCGCCACCTCCATTGGGGCCGTGTGGCTGGAGGGGGCCAGCTCTTCGTTGTTTGTGGGCATCTACGATGTCGAGAACCTGACGTGGATCTACATGGCCACGGCGATCGCCGTGACGGGGCTGGGGGTTTCCTATTCTTGGCTGCAAAAACACTTTCCCCTGCGGCGGGTGATGCTAGGGGTTTCGATTCTTTTGGCGGTGCCCCTGCCCGGTCTGTGGTTTGCCCTGGGGCAGCCCAATACCCTGGCCTACGGCGTGGCGTTGTTTGGCATGCGCCTGTGGGTGGAGGCGGTGTATGTATTGAGTAACATCAATAACGACATTGCTGCCAACCAGCTTTTCAATATTCGCGAGATTAAGCGCACCTTTCCCCTGATCAGCACTGGCATCATCGTGGCGGAGATCGCCAGTGGTTTTTCCCTGCCCTTTCTCATCGGAGCGATCGGGATTGGCAATGTCACCCTAGCCGCCGGATTCATGCTGCTGATCGGCTCAGCGCTGCTGTTTTATTTGAGTACCCGATACCGTCAGGCTTTTCCTAATGCTGTCTACAGCGATGCTGAGGACGGAGAATTGTCCACCAGTCAGATGCAGGGCAACCTTCGCCAGTACGTGGTGCTGCTGTTTGGCTTTTTTATTGCGGCCCAAATTTTATTTTTTTTGATTGATTTCCAGTACTATGCCCAACTCAAGGAGCGCCTGGTCACGGAGGAGGCGATCGCCAGTTTTGTGGGCATTTTTGGCGGTGTGATGGGTGTCTTCAAGCTGGGGTTGCAGTTATTTGGTTCTAGCCGGCTGATTGAGCGGGTAGGGTTATTTTTGGCGGTGTTGGTGCCCCCCCTAGGCATCGTTCTGGCCGGCAGCTTGGCGATCGCGGCTCCCTTTGGCTTGCTGATTGGCTACGCCATTCTCAAGTTTTTTGACGAACTCTTCCGTTTCACCATTTTTGCTACGACGGCCCCTACCCTGTTTCAGGCCGTGCCCGATCAGTTCCGCAGCCAGATCCAATCCTTGGTGCGGGGGATTGCCGACCCAGTATCGGTGGGCGTGGCGGGGGTACTGATTTGGCTTTTGCTCCAGGCGCTTCGTGCCCTCGGACTCTCGGCGGATACTTCGGCCCAGATCTTTGCCGGGCTGATTGTGGCGGGCGGCGTGGTTTGGATCCTAGACATTTTGCTGTTGCGGCGCGGTTACATCGAGCTGCTGATCCAAAGTGTGGAACGCGGCCAGTTAAGCCTGACCGAAGTGGACATCCGGGAGGTGCGGCGGGCTGTGACCGAATCCCTGCTGCGGGCGGAGCAGCCCCTCGATCAGTCGGTTTTTATTGAACTGCTGACCCAGGTGGCCCCCCAGACCGTGGGGGAATCCCTCGCGCCGCTGCTGTCCCAGATGAGTGCCGATCTCCAGCGCCAGAGTTTGGAGGCCATGCTGATTGCGCCCGATGCCAAGTACGTGCCCTACGTCGATGAGGTGTTGCGATCGCCCCGTTCCACGCCGGAGGTGCAGGCTAATTGTTTGCGGTACATTCTGCTATCGGATGGAGAACGCCAGGATGTGGGCACCCTCCGTCAATTTTTGGGCCATGAACAGCACCCGGTGATTCGCAGCACGGCCGTGGCCCTGATCATGCGCCTGGGTTCCCCGGCCCAGATTGCCGAAGCCACCAATACCCTGCGGCAAATGCTGACCAGTCCCCAAAAGTCTGATCGCATCCTGGGCTGCCGCGCCCTCGCCGAAGCCACCTACATGCAGTCCCTGCGGTTTTACGTGCCCCAGTTATTGCAGGATCCCTCCATTGAGGTGCGTTCAGCTCTACTTCAGGCGATCGCGGCCACACGCACGGCGGAATATTTCCCCTCCCTCATTCGGGGCTTGCACTACAAAGCCACCAGTCACGCTGCCTACGATGCCCTGGTTAAGTTGGGGGATGATGCGGTGGATTTGCTGGTATCCCTGGCCCTTAATGCCAAGAGTCCTGAGGCGGTGCGCCTCAATGCCTGGAAGATTCTCGGGGAAATTGGCACTCCCGGAGCGATCGCCATGTTGGCCAGCCATCTGCCGAAGTCCTGGGGCAAGCAGCGCCGCACCATCCTGCGCACCCTGATTCGGATTCCTAAGGAAGTGGGCATTGAGTCCGTGCTGGAAACCATCGGGCGAACCGGGGTCGAGCAGATGGTCACCCAGGAATTGGTGGTGGTCGGTGAAGCCTGGGCAGCGATTTTGGATCTCCCGGAGGATCAAATTCCGTCAACGGAGGTCAGCCTGCTGTGCAGCGCCCTCCACACCGAGGTGGCCGATTCCTTTGACCGCTTGTTTTTGTGCATGAAATTGCTCTATCCTGCGTCTGCGATCCAGGCGGCGGCATTTAATATCGTGTCGGCGTCGCGGAGCAATGTCGCCCGGGGGATAGAAATTCTTGATAATACGGTGGATCTCAGCACCAAGCAAACCCTATTAACCATTATGGATCAGCGCCCGATCGCCGACAAAATGCGGGCGCTTTCCCTGGTGCACCCCTACGTGCCCACCTCGGGGCCCAAACGGTTGCGCAATTTGGTGGAGTTGCACTACTGCTTTGGCGACTGGCTGCTGTCCTGCTGTTTCCATGTGGCCCGGGTGCAGTGGTGGAGCCTCCCCCCCGAACTGACGCTGCAGTGCCTCGAGCATCCGGCGGTCTACGTGCGGGAGGCGGTGCTGTCCTACCTCCAGGTCGCTTCGCCGCGATCGCTAGAGCGCCTCCTACCCAAGCTGGTCAATGACCCCCACCCTCTCCTAGCCGCCCAGGCCCGGGCGATCGCCCAGTTTTTTGCTGCCAACGGGAGAAAACCCCATGCTCACCAGCATTGACCGCCTCCTCTTGGTGCGGCGGGTGCCAATCTTCAAGGAATTGCGCGACGACTTTTTGGTGCGCCTGGCTTCGATTATGAACGAGGTCACCTTTCCGGCGGGGAAGACCATCTTTGCCGAGGGTCAGGAGGGGCGCTCTTTGTACATCATTGTGACCGGGCGGGTGCGGGTGCATCTGGGCGATAAGGATCTGGCCATCCTCGACAAGGGCAGTTGCTTTGGGGAGATGTCCCTGTTTGATGCCGAGCCCCGTTCGGCTTCGGTGACGGCGATCGTCAGTTGCGACTGCCTCGTCCTCACCCAGCAGCAGCTCTACGAGGCGATCGACGAAACTCCGGGAGTGGCCGTGAATATCATTCGCCTACTTTCCCGGCGGATTCGCAGCCAAAATGTGCAGCTTAACGAACTCCAGCAGGCCGTTAATAACTTTAGCCGCCAAACCTAGGATGAACTAGACCGACCGACTCGCTAGTCGCTGGTCAGTTCCGCGGCCAGGGTGTCCACTAGGGCGATTTGGGATGGCAGAAACCCTGCCCGTTCCAGGTTTCTGCGATAGGTGCGATCGCCGTATTGGGGATTGAGTCCTAGGGCGGCTTGGTAGGAATCCCGGGCCGCAGCGCGATCGCCCTGTTGCCACTGGGCAATGGCCAGGGCTAGGAGGGGATGGGGGTTTTGGGGTTCCAGACTGCTGGCATAGCGGGCGTGGGCCTGGGCCAGCCCGAAGAGCCCCCGCTGGTGGTAGGCCAGGCTGAGGTTGTAGTGGGCAATTTCATTTTCCCGCTGGAGCAGGGCCGCCCAGGAGTGGAGCACGATGGCCGTGGCCGCCTCTCCCCGCACTAAGTAGACAATCCCGAGGGCGTTGAAGGAAGCTACGGCTAGGGGTTGGCGCACTATGCCGGCCCATAGGGTTGTCGCCGCCTCCCTAGACTGCCCCGCCAAGTGCTGGGTCCAGCCTAAAAGGACGTAGTTCTGCACGTTTTCTGGCTCAAGCTGGATGGCACTGCGAAACTGGGCGATCGCCTCGGGCCATTGCTCCTGCTGCCGGTAGAGCAAACCTTCGGCCCGATGGCTGGCCGCCGACGGCGGCTGGGCCAGACTTACGGCACTCCCCCCAAGGAGCAGAGCAAGCCCCAGCGCCCCCCATGGACGAAATGCCCTATTCCTCAAGGTGCCACAACTCCTGGGCCGCAGCTTCGTCAAAATAGCGCTTGGGACGCACCGCCAACACCAACCGACCCCAGATTTTGGTCTCCGGAGCCGCCTCGCTCCAAGTTAACGCTAAGGTGCCATCCCGCTCCACCAAAAAAAAGCTGTCGGGGTGCCAGAGGCGCTGGGCGCGGTCAACCACCAGCAGTAACAACTCCTCTCCAGGGGCGATCGCTTGGTCTATCAGGGGCTCAAGATAGCTCGCCGTACACGTCACTGCCACCGGATCCTCGGCATCCCGAATGCTATGCCAACCCGGAAGGGCAATCCAGGCACTGGGGCCCTCGGTATGCACCACGCCAAAGGGGGGCTGGGGCAAAATTAGGGGAATCGGGGCGATCGCTTCGGGGGGCAGGGGCAGCGCACCGGCAAAGGGGATAACCCGGGGTACCGGATCCTCGGCATCGTAGCGATAGAGGGGCAAGCGGGGAGCCGGAGCCGGGGGAGGGCTAACCAGATCGGACAACAGCTTTTCTAGGGCCCGGCGGGCAGGGGCGCTTTGGGCAAACTTCAATCCCCGGGCAATTAACCGAGCCTTCTCCATGGGTTCTAGGCGCATTTGGCAGGCTTTCCATACCTGATAGGCCAGGGCATCCCCCGGTGCACCGCCAAACTCCTCCGGCCGCGGTTCTTTCATCGCCTTAGCCAGATCCCGAGCCTCAAGGGCGTCGAGTTTTTGCTGCCAAATCAATCCTAGGGCGGCTACCCGATCCTCAAGGCTGAGGATACGCAATTCGTAGAGGATGTCGCTACCCCGCTGGGCAAAGTAGCTGCGCACAGCTTCGTCCTGGAGGTGATCGCCCAACCCGCGATAGACCTGGGCGGCGACCACGATCTGGTTCTGCTGAATTGGTTCAAAACCCGTGTTTTCAAAGATAGCCAGGGAGCTTTCCCCCTGACGCTGGAGGGATTGGCAGGCATCGGCCCAATCTAGCCACGTCCCCTGCTTCCGCCGCAGCTGCTCCCATAGATCCTCAGATAGATCCCCTGGCAATTTCCCTACTCCTGGCGCACTGTGTACTGATCCAAAATTTCTCGCCCCTGCCGGGTTAGGGTTTCCGAGCCCTCCACCATCAACAGGTAGCGTCCTTGCCGCAAGTAGGCCATTGCCTCCGCACCGCGATAGCGCAACCCCGCCACCACAGCCGCCAAAAATGCCCCCACTAATCCGGCGATCGCCCCGGCAGCGGCCATCGCAACCAAGAGATGGGATGGAGCACCGCCCCAAAGCGGAAACTGAAACACCATTTGCATTAAGGCACCACCGATGGCCCCAAGGAGTCCTGCCCCGAGGGCAAAACGGCGACCGTACCACCACACCACCCGGTAAACGGGCACCAACCCCACGTGCTCTGGGCGGGTGTATCCGCGACCTACAAGGGCCATGTGCTCAGGGGAAATACCATGGCTCTGGAGAAGGCGGTAGGCCTCAAAAGCCGAAGATTCATCGGGCAGAATGGCAATAATCACGCGGGAATGGGGGCTGCGACGGTGAATCACGGCGGCGGCGGGAGGAACTGGTTTGATTCTACTGAATTTGCTTCCAGGGTGAAGCAACGGCGAGAAATCGTTACTCAAGTTTAAGAATTGGCTCCTGCTCCAGCAAAAGCTGACCCGTACGTTGATCGAGCACCGTCAGCCGCAACTGGCGATAGGCATCGATCGCCCAAGTTAGGGCCAACCGGTCTTCCCCCAGCCGCCCGGCTGGTCGCAGGGAAACTGCGCTGGTTCCCAGGAGGCTGAAATCGGACTGGCGCAGGAGCTGTTGCCCGGCGATGCGCCCCGCTCCGTCGTAAACCACCTCGGCAAAGGACTGTTCCGCCACCTCGCCAATCTCTAGGCGCACCTCAGTCTGCTGGTCGTGGGCGCACTGGAGCACCATCGGTTGGTCTGCCACGCAGGGGTAGGTCGTTCCCGGCTCAAAGATCGGTACGCACAGGTACTGCTGCAGCGCTGGCTCCCAAAGCCGCAGGGCATAGCGATGGCGTAGGTAATCCCGCAGTGTAAGGGCAGTGCCCAGGTGCAGCGCCCCGTGAGCCACAGCATCGAACGGGCGATCGCCCGACACACGCTCTGCCCCAAAATAGGCCCGTACCAACCCCTGGATGCAGGGAATTTGACATCCCCCTCCCACCAGAAACACCTGCTCGATCTCCGCCTTGCTGACTCCCCGCAGCACAGCGTGCTCCAGCACCTCATCAATGGCCTGCCGAAACCGGGCGATCGCCCCCTGGGATTCCAGCAGCTGCCCGAAATGCTCTTGGCTACACCCTAGGGCATACTCAGTGCCGTTCCACTCCCACACCACCTGAACCTGCTCCGCTGTGGAGAGGGCAATCTTAGTCTGTTCAGCCAGGGCCAGCAGACTGCGCCAGGCGTCGGGACTGAGGTGGGAGCGGGTCACCCCCAGTTGTCCCAACCAGTCCTTGGCCAGCCATTGGTCAAGGTCCACCCCGCCCAAGTAGGCATCGGATTTGGCAATCACTTCGGCGCAAAAGTCCCCGTCACCGAGCACCAGGGCTGCGGTGCGCACCAAGCTCAAATCCAGGGTGCCACCGCCAAAGTCCAATACCAACACCACCGCCTGGGGGCGGGTTACGGCATAGGTCAGGGCCGCCGCCGTCGATTCATCTAAAACCTGAACTGGGGGCAGTCCATGGCTGTAGGCCCACTGGCGAATCCAGCGCAAGTAGGGGGCAAAAGCCCCTACCGGAGCCGTAAAAACCACCTGACTGGGCTGCCACGGCATCAGGTACCGCCACAACTGCCCCAAAAACATACCCGCGATCGCCTCGGCATCGTAGGCAACACCATCCACGACCCGGGCGGGGGAGCGAAATTCTGCTACCAAGTCCCGCTTAAAATCGCGAAACAACCGTGCGGTATCCCCATGGACGCGCGCGGCTTCGCCGATCAGCAGGTGCCGGTCGGGCAAAATTGCCACCATTGAAGGAATAACGGTTGCCTGGGCCAGGTTGCGGGACACCTGGGGCAATGTCACGGTGTAGGCCGGCGATCGCCCCGGTTCCAAAACACCCACCACCGTATTTGTCGTCCCAAAATCTACGGCCACTACTGTCATGCTCTGGGGTTCCCGCCGCGGATAGATTTACATTTGTTTACATTGCCACCCAAGATGAACATACCACAACCCAAAGATGCTGGATTAAAAACTATGACTACCAACAAGATCAACCTCGAACAAATCAACGTGAACCCCACGGGCGACGGCACCTTTGGCTTCAGCAACTTTGCCGAAATTTGGAATGGGCGCATGGCCATGATCGGCTTTGTGGCTGGGCTGGCCAATGAGGTTGTCACCGGTAAGGGCATCTTGGCCCAGGTTGGCATCACAGGAGCCGGAGGGCTCTTGGTCGGGCTATTCCTGACCGGGTTTACCGCCGCAGCCATGATCGGCTACTACGCCATCAAATCCAGCAAAACCGAAGTCATTGTCGACAACGAACCCATGCTCTAAGGGTTCCAAGTCAGCGTGCGTTCCGAGGGCTACGCAATCACAGTTGGGGTTCGTAGCCTTTACCCATCAAGTCACTGCCCAAGGCTCTTCACACAGCTTAAGATTTCCTGAATAGACCTGTTGCCTGTCTCACCGGGCCCAGGACGGGCAAAGGTGCTGTGGTGCAGCCATCGTGGTTTTGTCGTTGATTTGCGTTGCTGACCTAGTTCTGTAGAATGATGGCACCTCAGAGTTTTGTTTTTCCGTTGCCATCTGAGGTACTACGGATACCCTATGAAAAAGAACCCGCGATCGCAGACGTCATCCGGACAACCCCCCAGTAAGGATGTACCCCAGGCCAT
>DBAX01000089.1 GCA_002291895.1 Cyanobacteria bacterium UBA999 | reverse complement strand
CTCTTCCGATCTCCCCGCCGCCGCGCCCGTCGCACCCACCTGCAGCAATTTTCCCTAGCTTCCGGTTTGGTTCCCTGCCTGCAGCAGCACCTTACCCAACCGTCCCCATCTCCCTTCATGGTTCAGCCCCACTGTGGCTCGGGGCTGGGATTGGTTGTGGCCCAGAGCCTTTGGCGATCGCACATCCCTTCACCCCCACCCCAACTCTTTGGCTGTGACCCATCCCCCTGGGCCGTGGCCCTCACCAAGCTCCACCTGTGGTGGCAGGGGCTGACTGCGGAGCGCATTTTGCCCGACCTTGGCGATCGCCTTTGGGTCGGTACCCTCGACACCCCCTCCTCCCTGCCCGCTGGAGAGGTGCTAATCCTACCTAGCCCCTAGTATGCGGTCGCATCGTTTGCTAACCTATGATTGATTTCAAGTATCTTAAGAGGGAACCCTAAGTATGGGATTCGCCGACTATGCCATCGCCGAAATAGCTGAAGACTACCATCTGACCATCACCACGGTCATGGAGATCTGTCAGCGCCTGGGAATAGCCTACGCCGATGCCGATACCAAGCTCGCCCTCGAAGACGCAAAGGCCGTGATTTTAGCTGCCGAGTGCGCCAAGCAACCCACCGATCCACCTTTAGCAACCGATGCCCTATAAAACCATGTCCCATTCCACTTTTTTTAACCATAAAAATCTACGCAATGCCCTGATAGTGGCGATCGCTACCCTATGTCTGGTCTGGGGCAGCTTTGTCGGAACCGCCCAAGCGGCCAGCGACAACGACGAAAACCTGCGTACCCTACCCCTCGATGGCGATCGCACTGTTACCCTCTCCCCCCGGGAATTGCAGAAGGGCAAGAAGCTCTTTCAAAATTCCTGTGCCAACTGCCACCTCGGCGGTGCCACCCTCACCAACCCCAACGTCGGACTCGACCCGGAAACCCTAGCTTTGGCCAATCCTCCCCGGGACACGATCCTGGGACTGGTTGATTACATGAAAAATCCCACCACCTTTGATGGGCAGGAAGAAATCTATGAAGTACACCCCAGCCTCCGCAGCACGGATATTTTTCCCACCATGCGTGGCTTGACGGATAAGGATCTGCGCTTGATTGCTGGCTACATTCTCTACCAACCCAAGGTCAAGGGCATTGGTTGGGGTGGCGGCAAAGTATACTATTAGAGAACGACACCTTGTAGTACTTCCTAGTCCCATGAAAAAACTGTTTTCTCTTCTTCTTGGAATCACTCTTTTGTTCGGTAGCTTCTTCGCTGCCAATGCAGCCTCCGCCGATACGTTCACCGTCAAAATGGGTTCCGACGGCGGTCAGTTGGTGTTTGAACCTAAGGTTCTGACCATCAAGCCCGGTGATAGCGTGCAGTGGGTCAACAACAAAGCTTTTCCCCACAACGTGGTGTTTGAGTCCGGGCCCGACCTGTCCCACAAAAAGCTGATGATGAAGCCTAAGCAAGCCGTTGAAAGCACCTTTACCGAACCCGGCGAATACTCCTACTACTGCTCCCCCCATCGTGGTGCCGGCATGGTAGGCAAGATTGTTGTCGCTGGCTAGGTAAACCGCACCAACTGCGCAACAGAAAAATGTGCCCCGGGGATAGTTCCCTGGGGCATTTTCATGGCCAAGAATTATTGGAAACTGGTGCCGCAGTATTCCTCAGAGTCCTTTAAAGATTGGGGCAATTGTTCCGCCGCCTTTTGGACTTTTTGCACAACCGCAAATACTTTGGGAATATCCGCCGGGTTTTTGGTTTTCGCCAGTTCAGGCAATTCACGAATGGCGGAATTCATTTGGGACAGCAGATCCACGATCAGATCCTGGGTGCCCTTGAGTTTTTCATCGGTCAATCCCAATCCGCGAAATTCACCGGCCACTTCGTCAATGATGCCGGCGAGCTTGGTCGCATCCTCTGGGTTGTCGAAGCTTTTGATGTCGCTTTCCTGAACCTTTTTTCGCACGCTTTCAAAGGCATTTTTCAGCTTTTGGCACTGAACCTCCTTAGATTCCGGGCCGCAGCCCACCAGCAAAATGCCACTTAAAACCAACACACCAACCGCAGCACGCACATTTTGCCCCAGGTAAACCATAACTTTTGAGCCGTTTCTGATTAAAGGGATAGTGGCACGCTACCAGAGAAAATGGCGGGTTGGACGGTTCTTCATAATTTTTCCTAACCTCCCTTCACCACGCCCAATCCTCGGTGGGATGCTACTTTAGGAGAAATTTCCTGCCAGATCCATGCCATCTCCAAGCCCCGAGCAAGTCCAGCACCTCTTCAATCGCATTGCCCCAATCTATGATTTGCTCAACGATCGCCTCAGCCTCGGACAGCACCGGCTGTGGAAGAAAATGCTGCGGGCGTTGGCCCAGCCCCAGCCGGGAGAGCGCTGGCTGGATGTCTGTTGCGGCAGTGGTGATGTGGCGGCGCTGCTGGCGCAGCGGGTGGGAGATGGGGGGCAGGTGGTGGGGCTAGATGGGGCTACTGCGATGCTGGCGATCGCCCGTCAGAAGTATGCCTCCCGGGCCAATATTTTCTGGCAGGAAGGAGATGCTCTCGCCCTTCCCTACGATATCGGCGCATTTGCCGGGGTGACCATGGCCTACGGTCTAAGAAATGTGGGCAACATTCCCCTCGCCCTAGGGGAAATGTATCGCGTGCTTCGACCCGGAGGAACGGCGATCGCCCTGGACTTTCATCGCCCCGATAATCCGTGGCTATCCCAAATTCAGGAATTGTACCTAGAGAGGGTGGTAGTTCCTGCGGCTGAGCAGTGGCAGCGGGGAGACGAATATCGCTACATCATGCCCAGCTTGGCACGGTTTCCCAACGGTAGAGAGCAGGAGTGCCTGGCCCGGGAGGTGGGCTTCGATGCGCGCCACTACCCTATCGCCGGGGGGATGATGGGAATTTTGCTCCTCTACAAAAAAAATGATGGTTAGAATAGGAAAATCCCTTTTTATTCCTAGGGAATACCTATGACGCAGCAACGTACAACCCTGGCGATCGCCCCAGCCCAAGTGCACCGGGGATGGCATATCGCCACAGAGCACCTGCCCCAAGCACCTACGCTCATCATTGGCAGCCCTTCGGCCCAGCGGCTCCTAAGGGCACTGGCATTACCCGAAGGATATCGGATGGCAGCGCCCGTCCTGGGTTGTACGGAGGCGCATCTGACGGCGATGCTGACTGAGGTGCAAAACCACCGCCCTGCTTGGTTGCTCGGTGCCGGTGGGGGCAAGGTACTGGATTTGGCCAAGCTAGTTGCCCATCGAGCCGGGTTGCCAGTGGTGACGTTGCCCACGAGTGCAGCTACCTGCGCCGCATGGACGGCCCTGAGCAATGTGTATACCGAATCCGGGGCCTTTGCCTACGATGTACCTCTCCCTCAGGCTCCGGAGCGGCTGATTGTGGACTATGCCCTCATCGAGAGCGCTCCCCGCCGCACTCTGATTGCCGGCATTGGCGATGCCCTAGCCAAGTGGTATGAAGCTTCCGTCAGTAGTGGGCACAGCGACCAAACCATGGTGATTACTGCAGTGCAGACCGCGCGAATATTGCGAGACCTACTCCTGCAGAAAGCCGCGGCAGCGATCGCCACTCCCGGAAGTGCGGTGTGGCAGGAGGTAGTTGATGCTGTTGTCTGCTTGGCAGGGGTCATCGGTGGTCTAGGCGGTGCCGATTGCCGCACGGTGGCAGCCCACGCTGTGCACAATGCCCTGACCCATCACCCCGCTGCCTACGGATCGCTCCATGGCGAAAAGGTGGCCTACGGCATTTTGGTGCAATTGCGCCTTGAGGAGCTGCACGGAAATCAGTTGGCTACTGCGGCGCGGCAGCAACTTCAGGAGGTCTACTGCTCCCTCGGGTTACCCCAATCCCTCACCGACCTAGGTTTAGGGCATCTGACCCCAGAAGAACGGCACCACCTCGCGGTGATCGCCTGTCAACCCAATTCCGACATCCATCGACTGCCTTTCGCGGTAACGCCGAGGGAAGTTATGGTGGCGATGGAATCTTCCCATACCAAACCTAATCCCTCCCCCGAGCGAAATCGCCTCACCCAACGCCCAAAGCATGGGAGGGGGTTCTCCTAGACACATCACTCGAAATCGATTAGGGAATGATTCAGGCAGCAACTTCTCTTTCGGAAAATCTTCTTTCAGAAAAAAGTTTCAATCCCTCCAAATCTTTAATTTGCAGTTCGTGGGTCCATCGCACGATGCCGAACAACCTGGCGGGAATGTGGAAGGGGCGCTGATAGGTATTCACAAAATCGAGGGTCACTTCCGTTTGGGTTCGGGATAGCTGTCGCAGTGCAAAGGTGAGATAGGGTACGTGCTTTAGGGGGCTATCGCTCACCTTGGTGAGCGCAATGCGGCGATTGACCTCCAGACCGATAATCTCTTGATGCCCAAAGCGCTTTCCTTGATTGAAGAAAACCGTGCGAGCGCCAACCATGCCATCTTCATGTTCAAGGGAGCAGGTTGCCCCCGTTGCCTCGGGCCAAGCAGACCACTGCATCAACCGCTCTTGGAATCGAATATTGTCATATACTTGCTGCATTGGAGCATTGACCACAATCTTTTCGGAGTAGCGAATGACATTGGGCACAAACCTGATTAGTCCCAGCACAACCACTGGTGGAAGCATGGCAATGAGAGCGAGTTCCATATCTTTTTCTCCTTGAGAATGGGGTTTGAGCTTTATGAAGTCTTCTTAGGTATAATTTGAACATAAAGTATCTTGACGGTCAAGGAAAAAACTTTGGATGACCGAACTTCTCTCCGAAACCTCATCACTGCCAGTCGGAGAATTCACGGAGCGATCGATGCCATTGACTACGCAATTTCCGAGCGCCTCGGAATCCATCGCAATGACCTGCGCGTACTCAATCTTTTGGAGCACGGCCCGCTCACTCCCCGGGAAATTGGCGAGCGGGTAGGTCTCACGAGCGGCTCGGTAACGGCACTGATTGACCGGCTCGAAAGGGCTGGCTTTGTTGAGCGCCGACCTTCGGAACGCGATCGCCGCTCCATTGAGGTCGGCATTACCCAGGAACGCTACGGCGAGATTGCTGTCCTCTACCGCCAATGTGCCGACAGCTTGATGGTCAAGTTTGGTGGGCAACAGGAACATCAGCTCAAGATTTCAGCGACAGTTTTGGCTGACTTTGCCACTGCCATGGAGCAGGTTGCGGCAACCTTGGCGCTTTAGGGTTGCTACGATCGGAGGCTTTGATTAGGGGAACGCCGTAACCCACTGCCCAGTGGCATGCGATCGCTGGGCACATTCCATTAGTTTTTGGGAGTTCACGCCCTCCAGGATGCCGGGAACCATGGGTGTTTGGGTGGCGATCGCCCGTACAAAATCATCCAGCAACCCACAAAAGGGGGCTAAACGCCCGTCGCTAAAGGTCTGGGGTAGTTGAAACTGGGGTGGAACGGAAAGCAGTTCTAATTCCTGGCGCTGGGGTTCGCCCCAGTGGAGCGCAAAACCATGGACGTAATCGGCTTGATTTGCGCTGCCCAGAATCAAAGTACCGCGATCGCCATAGATGGATAGCCAATGCCCGCGGCCCCGATGGGTCACCGTACTGATCGCCGCGCTGCAAGGTGTGCCATCGTGCAATTCCATGATCAGGTGGCAGGTGTCATCGGCATCTACGGGTCGCATCTGCCCCTCTCCATCGGGACGTTGCCCAATCCGGGTGGTAAGGTGGGCCGTAAGGCGATGCACATCCCCAAAAAGCCATGTCACGTAATCAAAGGTGTGGGAGCCAAGGGCCCCAAGGGCACCGCCACCATAGGATTTTTGGCTGTACCAGTTCCAAGCCCGCAGGGGGTCGGCCCGTCCCTCCACCAACCACTGAATTTCGATAGTGCGGTAGGCTCCCACCTGCCCTTGGCGGAGTAAGTGGTGGAGATAGCGCCATTGGGGGACGTAGCGAAACTCAAAATCAACGGCGATGACCACTTTCTTGGCGGCCGCAGCATCCCGGAGTGTCAGCGCCTCGGCATAGGTCATGGTGACGGGTTTTTCCAAGAGGACATGCTTGCCAGCGGCGATCGCCCGATGGGCCATGGCGAAGTGGAGGGATGGGGGCGTAGAAATGGCCACGACATCTACCTCCGGTAACGCCAGCAGAGTTTCGAGGTCATCACTGGCATGGGGGATGTGGTGCTGCGTAGCCAACTGCTGCGCCCTAGGTTGATGGCGATGGTACAGCGCCACCACTTCCGTATGGGGGTGCATGCGCAGGGCCGGTAGATGAACCTTCTGCCCAAAGCCCGTACCAACGAGGGCAAAACCAAGGGAGTCCATAGCACCACAGAGAAAAACCTAGGGGCATTGTCCCAAATCGCAGACTCCTTCGCCAGGAATTTCTTACCTGCCGCCACTGTAGATCCCCTTGCTTGAGCTTACGCTTACGCAAAGAAACATTATCGTAAGCATAAGCTTAAATAGCGCACCTTAAACCTAGTCATATGGATTTAAGGCGTCACTATCCCTCTTGGCTGAACGGAGTCGAAGCCAACGTCAACCTCACCCCATGCCTAATGGGTACTTACTCTACGCAGAGATGTAGATGGGGCACTACTACCCCAGAGGTATCCCAAATCCATGCTTAACTACTTAACTTAACTAACTGTTTAGCCTGTGTCCCATTAAATGCCGCAAAAGCTAACGTCTCAAAAACCAGGGAACATCGCGGCGGATACTTAGCTAAAAAGGCTGTACAGAGCATTCACAACGGCAACCCAACCGCCGAGGGGGATGCGGTCGTACCGCGTCAAATAGCGATCTAGGGATAGGGCGATCGCCCCTAAATCTTCCATGGGACGCACCACTTTGCCGGACTTGGCAACACGGTCTTGGTGGCACCGCCAAAGGACGCGCAGACTGCGCCCAGGATAGGAGAACCGATAGATCTTGAGCCAGGGAAAGCTGTGTATGAGCGTTTTCATCACCGAAGTCGTGTACGAGCTACCATCGCAAAACTCGGTAAAGAACTCATAGGACAGATCGCTGTCATAAACAATGGCAATGCCTTCCCCTATTCCGCCGTAAACAAACATGCTGGTTGTTGGGTGGCGATCGCAGATCAATTCCCCCACAAGGCTAAATCCCATCTCCTCTAGCTCCTGATCCGTGGCCACCAACCGTAAGGAACTGCCCTCCGGCAGAGCACTGAGGGTGGCACCTCTGTAGGTAGCGGCCTTGGTCTGTCCGGAGCACAATGGGGCGTAGGTATCGATCCGTTCCTGGCGTGGGGAGGAGGGTTGTGGAACATCACCGCCGGGAATGGGGGGGAGGGCGCACTCCAAGAATTCTGCTAATTCTTCGGCAGCCTTAGCAGCTCGATGGGCATCGCTTGTCCCCAGGATGGACGCCTCAGTACCCCCAGGCACAGTGATCGCCGCCGTATAGGTGACATTATCGTAGGAATCTTTGGTGTAGCCCACATGGACGAGGGCGGATGAGAAGGGGTAGCTGTCCTCGGTTTGGGAGAACATTTTCTTGTTGATACAGGTTATCCGCCGCGTGGGGCGATCGAGGATCAGGGTGCGGCGCAGAACTACCACCAGCGTACCCCGCAGAATCAAAAGTACCCCAACAAAAGTACTCAGGGAAATTCCCGAAATGCCCGCAATCCCTAGCTGGCGGTTGTCCGCCCGTAGGGTAAGCACTGTTTCCCGCCGACCGCTAGCAAAAGTATTAATCTGGCTGGCAAAAGTCCGGGCTTCTTCCCCAATCGTTAGATAGTCGTCACGAAAAACCAGGGTTTTGCTGCGATTAGTGTTTAAAAACAGGCGGTAGACGATCCTAACCTGGGTGTCGCCGTCGCTATCTTCGTATTCCTCCCGCGTTACCGTCACATCGCCCCCACGCACGTTATCGATGGGGCTAAACACTAAGGGCGGTTCCGGTGCGATCAGCCGCCGCACCGTGTAGGTGCACTGGGTAAGGGCACTGCCGTACTTGCGACAGGTCAACTCCGCCGTTACGATTCCTTGCAGCAAAAGGAACGTACCCGCGATCGCACTGCCTAAAAAAAACAAGCCGGCACCAACGCCACTGCTCTGCCGCGACAGTTCGTATTCTCGGCGCTGGCTCGACTGCTTGAGGATGCGGGCCATGGCATTGGTGAGCACTACGTGATGATTGTATCAGCCAAACTTGGCCCCCCCAAGCAAGGTAAGCGCTGGGGCAATAGAATAGATAAGGCATTCTTTAGGAAAGAAAAAGAACAACGTATGAAGGTGGCAATCATCGGGGCAGGTCTAGCGGGTCTGAGCACGGCAGTGGAACTGTGCGATCGCGGCTATGAAGTGGATCTATTTGAGTCCCGTTCCTTTGCCGGCGGTAAGGTGGGCAGCTGGCTAGACGCCCAGGGCAACCACATTGAAATGGGACTCCATGTTTTTTTTGGTTGCTATTACAACCTTTTCGCCCTGATGCGCAAGGTCGGCGCTTTTCAACACCTGCGCCTCAAGAAACACACCCACACCTTCATTCGCCAAGGTGGAACCACCGCTGCCCTCGATTTCCGCAACTTTGGCGGTGCTCCCTTCCATGGACTCAAAGCCTTTGTCACTACCAACCAGTTACCCTGGGAGGATAAATTTTGGAATGCCGTTGCCCTGGCCCGCAGCCCGCTCATCCGTGGACTGCTGGACCATGGGGGGGCCATGCGGGAAATTCGCGCCCTCGATGGCATCAGTTTTCGGGATTGGTTTCTCAAAATGGGGGGTACCCAGCGCAGCCTTGAACTCATGTGGGATGCGATCGCCTATGGGTTGGGATTTATCGACTGTGCCCACATCTCTGCCCGGTGCATGCTCACCATCTTCCAGTTCTTTGCTTCCCGCACCGAGGCCTCGGTTTTGAGAATGCTGGAGGGGTCTCCCGATGAGTTGCTTCACCAGCCCATCCTCAAATATTTAGGCGATCGCCGGGGCACCCTGCACCTGCGCTCGGGCGTGCGGGAGATCTACTACGACGAGCAAGGAACGCAAACCCACGTTACCGGACTGCTGATCCGCCAAGGTGACCAAGAGGTGGTGCATACTGCCGATGCCTACGTCTGTGCCACCGACGTTCCGGGCGTCAAGCGTCTGCTCCCCTCGGCGTGGGATCGTTGGGAGCAGTTCAGCAACATCCGCAAGCTTGACGCTGTGCCTGTGGTTACCGTGCAACTGCGCTTTGATGGCTGGGTATCGGACACGGATATGGATAACCTTTTGTATGCTGTGCAGGTAGACTTCTCCACCTATGCCGATTTGGCCGTCACCAGCCCCACCCACTACCGCAAAGAGGGCGAAGGCTCCCTGTTGCAGTTGGTGCTCACCCCCGGCGACCCCTTCATTGGCAAAAGTAACGATGAGATCGTGATCCACACCCTTAAGCAAGTCCATGAAGTCATGCCCTCCACGCGGCAACTCCAACTTTTGTGGTCCAGCGTAGTCAAGCTGGCCCAATCCCTCTACCGCGAGGCCCCGGGCATGGATGTCTACCGCCCCAGCCAAAAAACACCGATCGCCAACTTCTTCCTCGCCGGCAGCTACACGATGCAGGATTATATCGACAGCATGGAAGGAGCTACCCTCTCTGGCAAGCAATGTGCCGTGGCGATCGCCCATGCCCTTGGTACTTAGCGCATCTGTCTTGTGTTACATTTAGAAACATCAACCTTGCAGAATTTTAACAATTCACCCCCATGGCCAACTTTTTCCAGCGGTTGTTTGGCGGCAATGACAACGGTCAGCCCCGCGAATATTTTTTAGACGAGGACTCAGCCAAAACCTTTGGCGACATTGATTACATGAGAACGCCTAAAAAAGTCAAAAAATCCTTTCCGGTACCCGGCAAAGCTGGGGAGCTTGTGGAAATTGAAGAAGTGGTTTCCGCAACCGAAAAGCAGGAGTATGAAGTTGAAGAGTCGAAAGCTCCTAAACCCAACTCTGAAATTAAGGCAACGCCCTTTCAACCCAAACCCGGCCAAACTAAAAGCTCCGGCGATATGGACATTTTTCGCAACATTGCCAAGGATATCCGCCGCCGTTAGTGCCTTACCCGCCCCTAATCCCCTAAGCTACGTTCAAACGCTGCCCGGCTCTCGTAAACGGCGAACCAGTCCATAAGTGCCGTGGAAGCAAAAACAAATGCTACGGGTTCCTGTAGCCCGCAAATAGCAACGTTGCACTTGTTGCTGCGGGCTACCTGCTTGACGTAGGTCACTGCCCCTAGACCGGCACTGTCCATGTAATAGGTTCGCCCCATGTCCAGAAGGAGCCAATGGGGGTATTTTTCCAGCAACCGACCCACTTTTAGGCGAAAATCTGCGGTGTTAGCCGCAACGAGTGAGGCTCCGACATCGATAACTTCAATATGTCTGAGTGCTTTTTGGTGGCTTTTTATTAGCATTGTATTAAATGTAGGGTATTTTGCACGAACTCTGCACAGGCGATCAACGCCAGGGCCTTGATTGTGAGAACAGTTTTATAGAGTTAGCTTTTGAAGTTAGGAGTTGGAGCCGGCGACAGAATGGTTTACCTGATGCCCTTGCTAGAGGACTATTCCATGATTAATCGGCAACATTGATCTACGCTATCGCTCTATGCAATTAATGTGTTGATTTATTTATAGGATTTATTTATAGAACGAGTGACAGAACTGCCTAGTGAATCTGCCTGTTGACGTACTGACTTGCTTGTGTGCCTGTTCATGATTGCACTTGTGAGTTTATTCTATGAATTTATTTGATACTTTATTTTGCGAGTTTATATATTGATCTATGGGATGCACAGGATTTTTTATGACATTTGATTCATTGAAAGTTATCACAAACCCCCTCAAACCTGCTTCAGCTTAAACATTCCTTCATGACCACAAACTGCTAGGCTAGTACTTAGTTCCTTACCCACGGCACAAAATCTATGAACCGTCGCGATTTTTTACACCTTGCCGCAATCGGAACAACAGGATGGTTCCTCGCACCCCAAGGGGCGATCGCCGAAAGTACCTCCCCGACCAACTTTTTTTCTGTGCCGCCCCTCCCCTACGCCTACGATGCCCTAGAGCCCTTCATTGATCGGCGCACCATGACTTTTCACCACGACAAACACCACGCCGCCTATGTCAGCAACCTCAACCGGGCGATCGCCACTGTTCCGGAGTTGCAGGGACAGTCCGTGGAACTTCTTTTACGGAATCTATCGGCAGTTCCCGACATCATTCGCACCACAGTTCGCAACAATGGCGGGGGACATCACAACCATTCCCTATTTTGGACGGGGATGAATCCCAACGGCGGCGGTGCTCCCTCCGGACAGTTAGCCGCAGCGATTGAGCAGCAATTTAGCAACCTGTCCGCCCTTCAAGAACAATTCAATGGAGCGGGTGCCCGTCTCTTCGGGAGTGGCTGGGTGTGGCTCGTCCTCGACAGCGGCAAGCAATTGCAAATCATCACCACTCCAAATCAGGATTCGCCGCTCATGGCGGGCGCTACGCCCCTTCTCGGTAACGATGTCTGGGAGCATGCCTACTACCTCAAGTACCAAAACCGCCGGGCTGACTACCTCAAAGCCTGGTGGAACGTCGTGCACTGGGCTGAAATCGAACGCCGCTATATCGCCGCTCTATGACCCCAACGCTTCTCGGTCGCTGGCAGACGCGATCGCTCCTGACCGTACTTATTGGTCTGCCCCTGACGGCATTTTGGTCTAGGTTGTGGCAATCCCCCATGCCCTGGGGGGCGATCGCCTTGATTTGGGGCATAGGTCTATTGTGGGACAGCACCTATCAGTGGGCGCAACAGTTCCGCTGGAACCACGACTGGCCGGCCCTGTTCCAGTGGCTCGCCGCCATCTGGGAGGGACTATTCTTTTATGAAGTGCTCAAGCCCCTTCTCTCTCTGATGGGAATCGTCTTTTTTGCGGCCCTCGAGCGATCACAATTTTGGATCCACTACGGCACGGTTTGGTTAGGAATCTTCCTAACTTCCCAATCCCTAATGCGCATTCTCTTTCCCCGCTGGCGCTTTCGCGGCGGAGAGTGGCTTTAGGGGCGTCTTCCTGCGCCTACAGATGACGAAGGAAGATCAAAGATATTAGAAGGTATTAGAGATAGATAGGCGCTGAATGCTCCACTAATGGCGAATAATGAGCGTTTCCTCAATCATGCGCACCATGGGAACAACCAGGGACGCTTGCTCCGCCGGCAAGATGGACTTGAGATAGGTTTGCATATGGCGGTAGGCCACGGCACAGTCCGCAGAGGCATGGTAAGCCCGAATTACGGTTTCCAACCAGTTAATCATCTGATCCCGCAGGAGCTGTTCATCATCCTGTAGCACGGAGTTGGCCACGTAGCGCAGGACATGGGACATATCGAACAGGCAGCGCTGCATGTGCTTTTGGGCTACCGCAGGATGGCTCTGGGAAAACAGTTTCAGCGTTCCCTTAACGATGTCATCCGCGCGATCGCGCAGGCAGTTGTAGGCGGCAACGCGGGTGGGAAACGAGCGGGCATAGCGCTCCAAACTATCAATTTCCCTAGTGTCCAGGTAGTGCTTGTCATCGAAACCCTTAGTGATCGTCAGCATAGATACCCCCAAATGAACTATTAAGTGTGTATATAAAGTCTGTAGATAAATGTCGTGCCTCGGAACAGGACAAAATCTTCCATGGATCCGTGATTTGGAACCACGGAACATTGCAAGAATGAAAATTGCAAGAATATGGATAAAAAAACTAGGCAGCAGCCATTTCAGGCAGCGCCGATCGCGTCAACATAACGCACGTCAACGCAGCGATAGCTCTACCCCATTGTCTGGAAAAGAAAACCTTGATCCATAGGCAAACAAGGCACCACTTCCCATTGCTAGGGCGGCAATCACTCAGCAATAACTAGGCGATGATTCGGTAATAACTCGGCAATTGTTCGAACTAAAATCTCCTGCCCCCCGCAGGTAGATCGCTCAAAGCGCCCGCCTCCTAAGTCTAGGTGTTCAGCCTAGATGCTCAATCGGAGTATGCTCTTACAAGCAGCTCTGGCAAGCCAAACTAATCCCGTGCAGATTCAGCGAAATCACCTATGGAATCTAGTTCCACAGCGTCCCCCATGCACTGCAAAACGCACTGCAAATTGTATAAACATGCTCTGAATATGCATTGCAGATGATCAACCATCAATGCACTATTGACCTCGGCCTACCCAAAAATCAATAGGGCATATCTGTACGCTTGAGAATCAAAGTAATGATAAACGCGCCAGGCAGATTGTTGACCCTTCTCTGGATTTTTCTTGAGGAAGCACCCTTCGACAAAATTAAGTATATCGAGCTGGCATTCCCTAAATATTTTCTGCAATAAAGTGTAGTATTGCTTTAAATTCCCTTAATAAACTCCAAGTCCCAGCCCATTTAAGCAAATTGCTGCCCTAATTCGATGGGATTGTGAAGGGTGATTTTCTTTTTAGAAATGGAAATCAACTTTTGCTTGCGCAGATCCCCCAAGAGTCGGGTGACCGTAACGCGGGTAGACCCAATAGCTTCGGCGATCGCCTGGTGGGAAAGTTTCAGCTCGATAGTGACACCATCCGGCGAGGGAGTGCCAAAGTCGCGGCAGAGAATGAGCAAGAAACTCACCAATCGGGAACCCATATCGCGATGGGCGAGGGTTTCAATCATCATTTCCGTCTGCAGAATCCGGGACGACAACCCCCGCAGCAGTACCATGGGCAGTTCTGGGTCATCACGCAATGCCTTTTCTACCTGGTCGATGGGCACCGATAGCAACTCTACGGGAGTGAACGCCACCGCGTGGTAAAAGCGATCGGAGCGATTGCCCGTAAGCAATGACAGCACCCCAAAGACGCTGTTTTCCCGCAGCAGCGCCACGGTAATCTCCTCCCCAGCCTCATAGACGCGAGATAACTTAACTGCCCCCTTGGCAAGGAAGTAAAACCGTTCGGCCGGGTCACCGGGAAAAAATATGGTCTTCCCCCGCTCGAAGGATTCGGTAACTGGGGGAAACATGCCGCCGTTCATTTCACGGAAGACATCAATAAGAGGGCGATCGCTAGACAATGGTGGTGGGCACTCCTCGACTGCCGTTGGTTATGGGGTTAGCAAAATTGTGTCGGATACTACGGTATTTTTATTAAATGCCATTGACGATTTTTTTTTGTATCTCTGTGAACATTTTCGCCCCAACCTCCGGTAGTAGTCCCCGCCGGGGGAGGGTATGATGGTTTTGCTCTGATTATCTTGTCGCGCGTGGAACCCTTGCCGTTACCCTCCCATGTCCACTATGAACTGTTGCTCCAACTTCTGGAACGGCAAACGATGCCCGTACTCCAGGCACTACCGGAGGACGGGCGACACGGAGCGGCATGGCGGCAGTCCCGGGAGTGCATCCACGGTGCCATAGTGAGCCTCCGCAAGGCCCTGGTACTGCAACGGCAGTGCGAAGAACTGTTTGAATCCCACGGAATGCCCGTCTCCTACCGCTGGTCCCTTAACGAAGTGGCTGGTGATGGGGCACCAAGCTTAAGCAAAGATGCGCCCGTTGACTAGTTCCGGGGTATAGCCATGGGGTGCGGGATGTTACGTTATATTAAGGTACATCCCCAGAAGAACTGCTCACCCGAGGAATTTCCATGTCTACCTCCACACCCACGTTCAGCCGCGCCGACTGGCAGCAGGGCTACACATCCTTAGCAACGGAGTCGCACTACTGGATTGATCGGGTCGAGGGGGAACTACCGCAGACTTTGCAGGGCACCCTTTTTCGCAACGGGCCGGGGTTGCTTGATCGCAATGGCGCACCCTACGGCCATCCCTTCGATGGGGACGGTATGGTGGTGGCCCTAACTTTTACCGGCGATCGCCTCCACTTCCAGAATCGCTTTGTGCGCACGCCGGGCTATGTGGCCGAGCAGGAGGCGGGCAAAATTCTCTACCGCGGCGTTTTCGGTACCCAGAAGCCGGGAGGATGGTGGCGCAATTGTTTTGACCTGCGGCTGAAGAACATTGCCAACACGAACGTGATTTCCCAGGGCGATCGCCTTTGGGCCCTGTGGGAAGCAGCCCGTCCCTACCGCCTAGATCCCGAAACCCTGGAAACCCTCGGGGAAGAGGATTTTGGTGGGGTTTTGGCGGCGGGTCAGTCCTTTACGGCCCATCCGAAGTTAGATCCGCTTACGGGCAGTTGGTGGGGTTTTGGCGTGCAGCCGGGACCGCGATCGGTGGTGACGCTCTACGAAATCAGCCGGGAGGGTACCCTGCGGCAGCACTGGCAGCGGCGAGTATCGGGATTTTGCTTCCTCCATGACTTTGCCTTCACCGCTAGCCACTGCATTTTTTTGCAAAATCCGGTCAACTTTACCCCCTTGCCCTACCTCCTTGGTTGGCGAACCGCCGGAGAATGCCTGGAACTCAAGCCCAACACTCCATCCAAGTTTTTGATTTTTGATCGTCAGGGAGATTTGATTGCAATCGAAACCGATTCCTGCTTCGTCTTCCACCATGCCAATGCCTACACCGAAGGTGACAGGCTGGTTTTAGATTCAGTTTGCTATGCCGATTACCCCAAGTTGGAGCCCGGTAGCGATTACAAGCAGGTGGATTTCGATCGGGTGGTGCCTGGGCAGCTGTATCGCTTTATTTTTGACCTGCGCCAGCGCACGGTAGAGCGCCAACCCCTCCTGCTACGCTCCTGCGAATTTCCCGCGGTAGCTCCCCGCTGTGTGGGGCAGCCCCACCGCTACATTTACATCGGTACGATCGCCCAGGAGCGGGGTAATGCCCCGCTCCAAATGCTGGCCAAGCTCGATACCCACACGGGCACGAGCGAATTCCAATCCTTTGCCCCCCGCGGGTTCATAGGGGAACCGGTATTTGTGCCCCACCCTGAGGCGATCGCCGAGGATCACGGATGGGTGCTTTCCTTGGTTTTCGACGCGGCCGAGAATTGTTCTAAATTAGTCGTGCTTGACGCCCAAAATTTCAGCGCTCCTCCGGTGGCAGTGGCGTACCTCCAGCACCACGTTCCCTATGGATTGCATGGCAACTTTACGCCCCGCCGCTGGCGCTAGGGTGTTGCGCATCTGCGATCCCCGACGACCCCTCCCGATCCCAAAGGGTTCCTAAAAAAAGCCCCACTCCCGGTGGCTGCTGTTAGTCTGACATTTAAGTTTTATCAAGGACTATCGTGACCATTGCAACTTCGGAGCCCACTGCAATCTCGACCCCACCGGTAGCTCAGAGTGTGTGCATTGTCATCCACGGGCACTTCTATCAACCGCCCCGGGAAAACCCTTACCTGAACGTCATCGAGCAGCAGGAGAGTGCAGCGCCCTTCCATGACTGGAATCACCGCATTCTCTTTGAGTGCTACCGCCCCAATGCCTTTGCCCGGGTTGAGACCCATGACGGTCAGGTGCTGAAGGTTGTGAACAACTACGAGTATTTGAGCTTCAATATCGGGCCGACCCTGCTGTCTTGGTTGGAAGCAGCCGACCCGGAGGTTTATCGCCAGATTTTACTTGCCGATCGCCACAGTGCCGAACGTCTTGGGGGCCATGGCAATGCGATCGCCCAGGTTTACAACCACATCATCATGCCCCTAGCCAACTGGCGGGATAAGCTCACCCAAATTCGCTGGGGTAGGGCGGACTTTCGCCAGCGGTTTGGGCGCGAACCCGAGGGCATGTGGCTGGCGGAGACGGCGGTCGATCGTGAAACCCTGGAGGCCCTAGTGCAGGAGGGACTGCGCTTCATCGTGCTAGCACCATCCCAAGCCCAACGGTGCCGCCCGATGGGGGCAGAGGGAGAACAGCCATGGCTGGAGGTGGGGGGCAGCCAAATTGACCCTACCCGTCCCTACCGCTGCTTCGTCGATGATGGCAAAGAATCCTATATCGATGTCTTTTTTTACGATGGGCCCATTTCCCGGGATATGGGCTTTGGTCCCCTGCTCAACAGTTCCTCTAATTTTGCCCACCGCTTGGGGCAGGCCGTGCGGGGCGATCGCCCCCAAGCCCAGATCGTTTCCGTAGCTACCGATGGCGAAACCTTTGGGCACCACAAGCACTTCACCGAAAAAACCCTCGCCTATGCCTTTACGGTGGAATTTCCCCAGCGGGATTGGGCGGTGACCAATTATGCCCACTACCTCAGCCAAAATCCGCCGACGTGGGAAGTGGTGCTCAAACCCGTCACGGCCTGGAGTTGTGCCCATGGCGTGGGGCGGTGGCAGGATGACTGTGGCTGTGGCGTGGAAGTGGGTAAGGGGCTGTGGCGGCAACCGCTGCGGGAGAGCCTCAATTGGCTGCGCGATCGCCTGATTCCCATCTATGTCGAGGCGGCGAGTGCCTTTTTTAACGATGTCTGGGCGGCACGGGATGGCTACATGGAGTTGCTGCGGGAGTCGCTGCGCCACCACATGGCCCAAAATTCTGAATTACTGGAGTCGTTTTTTCTTGCCCACGGCGATCGCGCCCTCAATACCGCAGAGCAGGTGCAGGCCTTGCAATTGCTGGAGATGCAGCGCCACAGTTTGCTGATGTTTACCAGTTGCGGTTGGTTTTTTGAGGAACTTTCCCGTCCCGAAGGGGTGCAAATACTGCGCTATGCCTCCCGGGCCATGGAGCTGGCTGCCGAGGTATCGGGCGTTTTTCTGGAGCCCGAATTTATCGACCGTCTCTCCTTGGCCCCTAGCGCCGTTTTTGGCGACGGTGCCGCGGTCTATCGGCAGATGGTGGTCACCAACCGCATCGGGTTGCGCCAGATTGCCGCCAACTACGCCATTGGCTCCCTGTTTACCACGTACCAGCGATCGCAGCCGTTCTTTTGCTACACCATTCAGCAGCAGGACTACCACTTAGAGCGGCTAGGCACCCTCAGTTTGGCGATCGGGCAGATCCAGATTACCTCCAGCATTACCCTAGAGGCCGTCACTTCCATGTTTGCGGTGCTGCACCTGGGTGGGGATGATTTCCACTGCCACATTTCCAGCTTCGATAGCCGGCGGGAATACGAGCAGAGCAAGCAACACCTGATCCAAGCCTTTCGGCAGGCCAGTGCTGCCACGGTGGTGCTGGCCATGGTGGAGCATTTTGGCGGCGATCGCTTCAACCTGCGCCATTTATTTGTCGAAGAACGGCATCGCCTGCTGCACCTTTTAGCCCGGGAGACCCTCAACCGCCTGGATCAGCTT
The DNA here is from genome assembly GCA_002291895.1 of Cyanobacteria bacterium UBA999. Classification (GTDB taxonomy): domain Bacteria; phylum Cyanobacteriota; class Cyanobacteriia; order Pseudanabaenales; family Pseudanabaenaceae; genus UBA999. The sequence goes on along the minus strand of DBAX01000089.1, from coordinate 11,101 downwards.
TACGCCCAAGTCTATCTCGACAACTACAGCCTTTTAGCCTCCTTTCGGCGGGAGGGATTGCCCGTCCCCACCGAACTCCAGGTCGCGGCCCAAATCACCCTCGAACAGCGCTTGCACCAGGAACTCCAGCGCCTAGAACAGGGCGAAACACTGCCCCTGCCCGAGGTGCAGGCCGTTGTTAGCGAATCCCGCTATTTGGGTTGTGCCCTGCGCAGTCAGGCAACCGCCCGTGCCCTCACCCAATACCTGATGCTGCAAATCCGCAATCTCTCCCACGATGCCGACCTCACTGACAGCCTCGGGCAGATTGAAGAAACCCTCAACCTAGCCGAAGCCCTTGACCTCGATCTAGACCGCCAGTCCGCCCAGGAACAGGTGTTAACCTTTCTCCAACGGGTGATTGCTCCCCGCTGTCATGGGGCTGTCAGCTACATGGAGGAACTCCTTGGCGATCGCCCGCCCCTGAGTTTTTCTGCCCCCCTGTGTGAAAAGCTCACCAATTTAGAGCTGCAGCACGTGCTCCAGGTAGCCGCCCGGCTGAAAATCTCCCCTCTCTCCTGGCTACCCCAACCTTAGACCGTACCCCATGGAACTACCGGCAATTATGGAAGGGGTGCGATCGCTTGCTTGGCAGGTAAGCGACCTGCTGATGGACTACTACCAATCGCCCCAAGACTTGGGCATTCGCAGCAAAGGGCCCCACGACGGTGAGGTGACCGCCGCCGACCTAGCGGCCCACCACCTGATTTTGGACAGCCTCCAGACCCAGTTTGCCCCGGAAGCCTTTAGCTACCGCAGCGAAGAAGACACCCAGCCCCAAGCGTCAACGGCAGAATGGACGTGGGTGATTGACCCCCTTGATGGCACCAGCAGTTTTATCCGCCGTACGGGAGAATTTGCCGTCCACTTGGCCCTCACCCGGGGCGATCGCCCAGTTTTGGCCCTTGTCACCCGCCCCGCCCAGGGAGAACTCTACACCGCGATCGCCGGACAGGGTGCCTATTGCGAAACCCGCACCCAACCACCCCAACGCCTGACAACCTCCCATCGCACCGCCCCCGACCAACTGATTGCGATCACCAGCCGCAGCCACCGCAACCCCAGCCTGGAACGCCTCATCGCTGCGCTGCCCAAGGCCGAAGACCGCCACATCAGTAGCATGGGGGGAAAATTAGTGGCGATCGCCCGGGGTGAAGCCGACTACTTTTTGTCTGTGAGCGAGTACTCCGCCCCCAAGGATTGGGACTATTGCGCCCCCGAACTGGTCCTGACCGAAGCCGGCGGTTGCCTAAGCCGCAGTGACGGCAGTCTGCTACGCTATAACCAACCTGACCCCAACCAGTGGGGCGTTATTCTCGGCAGCAACGGCGCGGTACACACCACCCTATGTCAATCGCTTCAATCCTTAACCGCTGCCTCCAGTGGCTCCTAGTGGCGCTGATCCGCTGCTATCGCTCGGTGCTATCCCCCCTCCTGGGCCCCCGCTGCCGCTACCAACCAACCTGCTCCCACTATGCCCTTACGGCCATCGAACGCTACGGCCCTTGGCGGGGTTCTTGGTTGGCGATCGCCCGTATCTGCCGCTGCCATCCTTGGCACCCTGGCGGCTATGACCCAGTACCCGAAACCCTCTCCAATTCCACCAACGCAAATTCTCCCTGAGTGCTAACAGGCAGCGCGCGAGACATCTCCAATGCATCCCCATGGAGAACTTCACTTGCAAGCCCATGTCCAAGTGCAGCCTTGTTAAGAATTGCCTGAGTTGACGCACGGTGGGCGAATACCAATAATTGTGCGCGAATTGTGCATGCCCCACAACATCATAAGTATTTCTTGCTGTTGCCAAATTTTTGACGAGTAAAAATACTTTATTCTAGGCGAGATATTTTTTGCTACTTTTGTGCATGCGAATAACAGTGCGCACCAGTTTACTTTGCCTAGAAAACGACCTAAGTATTTCTCACTATTGCCGAATTTGAGATAGGTATAATTCCTTTTAAGCAAACTTAGGCTTTACCAAGAGTGGTTTGCAAAATTGCTGTTCGTGCACCACAAATAAAAATATTTTGTTTAAAAAGTAACGATACCATTAATCGGCACCACGAAACTGCCCATTTTGATCGCAGATATGCCATGCGCTTTCAACAAGAAATCTAATTTCAAGAAATATTAAGTGGGGGGGGGTGGTGTCCCCATTTCCTGTACCTTTTTGAGTAAGTGCGTATTTGTCAGTCATTTCCGAGTGCCACTTTGGGGGGTCTTATTAGTCTTTTATCGATCTCTTGCCAATAGAGTTTGCTAAAAGATTAACTGCGCCGAGGGGGCTTCGCAGGAAGTTTTGAGATGGCAAATCGCACCACCAGATCAAGGCAGATTCAAAAGGAATTGGTCTTGGCTCTCTCGATGTGAGGGGTCTGGAGTTGTTTTCTGCATTGTGCGATCGTGCTTAATCCACCAAAAAAAAGAGAGAGATATGAGCCAACTACCTGCGACGTTGCTGCGCCCGAAAAATCTTAAACGGCTACTGGCGGGAACCCTTTCGGTGACGGGATTAGCCCAACTCTATCCCCACCAAGCCTTTGCCCAAGCCCTGACCCCGGCGGGCACCAATATTCAAAACCGGGCAACGGGTACCTACGTAGACCCCAACAATCCCGGTGTCACCATCAACACCACCTCCAACACCGTGCAGGTGACTGTGGCTAAGGTGGCAGGTCTCACCAACATTCCGGCGGGGATCATTGACATCAATGCTGGTTCGGTATCGACCAACGACATCCTGAACTTTGACTTTTTGGTGACCAATACGGGCAACGATGCCACGAATGCCTTCTTCCCGGCGATCGCCCAAATTCCGGCCACGGGCTTCACCGTCACGGGCTATCAGCTTGACCTCAACAACGACGGCGACTTTGGCGACCCTGACGAAATCGTGCGCACCACAGCATTCACCACCACCACGCCGATTCTAGCTGGTGCCTCGGTGCGGGTGCGGGTAATTGGTACGGTTACAGCTACGGGAGCCGGGAATCCAGTGGACGTCCGCTTGGGCAACACCGGCCCCAACGACAACAGCGCCGCCACCCAAAACCAAGAGGATCTTCCCGACGGTGCCAACGCCGATGAAGTTCGGACAGTGGCCGCAGGGGCACCTCCCGCTGCTGTGGCTGGGGCACCGGTCAACGGTGAGCGCGAAGCTTCGGCCTTCCAGCAAACCACGGTGGCTTTGGCAGTCAATAACCAAGCCCTAGCTACGATCCTGAAAACGCGTACGGCCTTTGCCCCCAATGTGCTGACCAACCTGACCGATGATGTGCTCACCTACGGCCTGAGCCTGCGGGTAGAAAACACGCCCCCGGTCGGTTCAACGGGCATCACACCGGCACCCCTGGCCCCCACGGTTGGGGTCAACATTGACGGCACTCCCCGCGATGTGATTCTCATTTCCGATGCCATCCCGGCCCAAACCACCCTCAACGCCATCCCCACGGCCCCGGCCGGTTGGCGCGTGGTGTACAGCACAACGGCAGTGGGTGGGGCTTTGGCAGCTACTCCTGCGGCGACGGCGGCTACGTGGACGACTACACCTCCGGCGTTAAACACAGTAACCAGGGTTGGTTTTGTCTTCGATCCAGATAACAACTTGGCGACCCCAAGCCCGGCGATCGCCTCGGGAACCACCATTCCTGGCTTTAGCTTTAGCGTTGTCACCTCGGGATTGCCCGTCGCCGGGGGTGTGATCAACAACATCGCCCAGGTCTTCGGTCGCACCGACGGCACCAACCGGGAAGTGTATGACGAATCCGGCGACCAGCGCCCCAGCAACTTTAACGACGACGGCACACCTAACGTCGCCGACAACCCGGCCACTCCTGCCCGAGAAGATGTGAACAACGGCTTTGCCGATCCGGCAGTTCAGAGCACCGACAACGCCAACAACAACACTGGCACCGGCCCCGGCGGTGAGGTGAATAGCTTCCCGATTGTGCCCCCCGGAACCATTCTCAACGGGCCGCGCAACCAGCCCGGTGCCGTAGGCCCCACCAACAACCAGGACGACTTCGTCAATGCTTCAACGGTTGTGCCCCCCGGACTCAATCCCGGAGACACGTTCAATCCCGGCGCTGTGACCCTGCTCAACACCTTCCAAAACCCGCCCAGCAACCCCGGCAACCTGGACACGGTGCGCCTGCTGCCCTTGGCTCCCAGCAACGCTTCCGTTCCGGTAGCATCCCAGCAGCCCAACGGGGATATTCCCGACGGTACACGGGTGACGATTACCCTCGGCACTCAGATCGCTGTGTATGACTACGCCCTCGCTACGGGCTACACCTTAAACGCTGGTCTCAGTACCGGCTTGCCCCCTGGCAGTACGACGATTCTAATCAATGGTCTGACCCCCGGCACCTCCCTCGACTACAGCGTCACGGTGGATCTGCCCGCCGGTACCGGCCTTTCGAGCGATCGCTTTATTGCCAATGGTGCCGCCCGCGCTGGGTTTAATATCCCCATCGTGGCCTTTGTCGATAACGACAACAACGGCGCGTTCCTCGCCACCAACGACCCGATCTTTAACATCAAGATCGACCGGGTGTATACCGGCTACATCCGCCTGCGCAAGACTTCCCAGATCATTCGCAACGGTGTTGTAGCTCCTGGGGCCGATGGCACCTTAGATGAAACCGCAAAGGCCGGCCGTCCGGGGGATGTGATCCGCTATGTGGTGGAATACGTCAACTTCTCCACACCCAACGTCGGCTCGGGCAACGTGGTGCTCAATGCTGCCAACTTGGTGATCACGGAAGATGGCAATGCTGCCCCCAATAACTGGGCGACCTTTACCCAGCACTTCAACGACCTCACGGTAGTAGGAGGCGCGGCTCAAAACACCTTTGCCTCCCAGGGTACGCTGCGCTTCAACGGTGCGCCGATTCCCGATCCGGCGACGGGTACGGTGGTCACGATTTACAACAACGATGTGGGCACGGTGCCGCCAACGGCTACCCCGGCGACCTTCCAAGGGCTGTTCCGGTTCCACCGTCGGGTGAACTAAACAAGTGAACTAAGGGATTGGGGGGCATTTGCCCCCCAGTACAAAACAACATGAGGAAGACGAAACCATGGCACAAATCTGGCGTATATCTTTTGTAGCGGCAACCGCGATGACGCTCGTGGCAACGCCCCTAGGGGCATTGACGGGCACCAGCGGGCAGCGGGGTACGGAGCCCCTGCTGGTACAGCAGCAGCAACAGCCCGTAGCCCTGACCCTTTCGGCAGAACTGCGGCAGGTGCGCCGCGAAGCCAACGGGCAGGAGCAAATTTCTTGGAATCCTTTGCCGGCAACGGCTCGGGTAGTGCCAGGAAACATTTTGCGGTATACGGTGACAGCCCAAAACAACACCAGCCGGAACATGCGTAACCTGGTGGTTTCTCAGCCGATTCCCGAAGGAATGACCTACCTGTTGCAGTCAGCGGTAGCTGCCAAGGCGGCAGGGGCAACCGTAGACTACAGCATCGATGGCGGGCGCACCTTCACTTCTAAGCCTACGATTCGGGTGCGGGAGAACGGACAGGTGGTGGAGCGTCCGGCTCCGGCCGAGGCCTACACCCACGTGCGGTGGAACTTTGGCGAGCAACTGCCGGCTAATACCCGGGTGGTGGTGTCCTATCAGGTGCGGGTTCGGTAATTTTTAGGATTGATTTTGTGACCAAGCGATCGCCCCAAATTCAATTTTGGCGGGTGCTGGTGTTCCTGTGGCTGTGGCTTATCGGTTTAGCATTACCCCTAACTTTGGCGGCGCAAACGACGCAAACCACGGGGCGATCGCTGGCGGTGATCAACCAGGCCCAAGGGGCGTACCAGGATCCCAACCGTCCCGGTGATGTGCTGCGGGTGTCATCTCCTCGGGTACTCCTCGATGGGAGCCAGCTTATTGACCCCCTCGGGCAAATCCTCGACTGCGGTGGGCGGGAGTTCGGCGACTACACGGGCTTTTCCATCGCCCTGTTCGAGCCAGCGGGCGATACCGGAGAACTGGGGGCCCTGGTAGCCCTGACGCCCACCGTGCCCTCGGGCACACCCCAGGGTATTCCTCCCAACGTCCTGAACGTCAACCCCTACAGCATTACCAACGCGGCGATCGCCGGACGCAGGGGTCTGTATAACTTTCTTCTCGATGTGGGTCGGGGGCAGGTGGAACTGGGACGATCCTACATTTTGGTGGTCAATCCGCCTCCCACGGGGGGGTTGGCCCAGCGGCGCGTGCGCCTCACCATCACCCAGCGCCAAGGCGATTTGCTTACCTACACCGCCACGGCCCTGGATGGGCGACCCATTGGCGTCGATGGACGCTTTTCGTTGGAGTCCACAGTGGTGGTAACCGATGCCGCCCAAGTGCCCCTATCCCTCATTGCCCTGCAAATTAATGCCACGGTGTGCGAATCCCAGGAAGTGCAAATTGTCAAAACGGGCGATCGCGCGGCGGCGGAGCCGGGGGATGTGGTTACCTATCGGCTGACGTTCCGCAATCCGGCGGCCACAACTCTGATCGATCCCATCATCACGGACACCTTGCCCACCGGATTCCAATATGTGCCCGACTCGGTGCGGGTGCAGGTAGGCGGTGCCGCCGTCCCAGTGGTGGTAACGACCAACGGCAGCCAAGTGACCTTTACCCTCCAAGGGCAGGTGCCCCCCAATGGCCAGGGCATTGTGGCCTACGCCGTGCGCATCACCCCCGACGGCGTGCGCGGCAGCGGGCGCAATTCAGCAGCGATCGCCGCTACCCGCCTTGATAACCGCTTCACGGTGCGGGATGGGCCTTCTATTTTTACCATCCGTGTCCGTCCGGGCATTGCCGCCGACTGCGCCACCCTGTTAGGAAGGGTATTTGTGGATAAAAACTTTGATGGTGAGCAGCAACCTGGCGAGCCGGGTATCGGCAATGCAGTGCTGTTTATGGATGATGGCAACCGCATCGTCACCGATGCCAATGGGCTGTATTCCGTAATTAACGTCCTGCCGGGGCCGCGCACCATTGCCCTGGATCTGACCTCCGTGGCTGGATATACCCTGGCACCCAATCTCCAGATCCTGGAGCGCAACAGTCCTTCCCGCCTGGTGCGTCTCTCGCCCGGCAGCACGGCCCGGGCCAATTTTGGGATTACGCCTGCGGTGCAGGGGGGAGGAACCCGATGAAGCGCATCATGAAACCGGCTATGGCTCTACTGCCCTGGGTAGTAATGATCGGAGGCTTTGCCTTTCTGGGCGCAGGGGCGATCGCCCAGGAAGCTGCCACCTCCGCCAGCCAAATTCAGTTCCTCTCCCCCACTCCGGATCTGGTTTTGGATGTGCCCGCCGCCACGGTGGTGCTGCGGTTGCCGACGGGCTTTACGGCGGAACTGCGGGCCAATGGCATTAAGGTCGATCCCAACTCCATCGGGCGGGTGGATACGGACATGACGGCCAAAACCAATACCCAAACCTGGTTTGGCGTTCCCCTCCAGCGGGGCGATAACACCGTTACCGCCACCCTCATTGATGATCAGGGCCGGGTGGTCGAGACCGCTACCCTCGTGGTGCGGGTGCGGGGGGCGATCGCCGGGCTTCAAGTGGGCACCCTCGAAACCCGGATTCCTGCCGATGGGCGATCGGTGGCAACGGTGCAGGGGATTTTGCTCGATCCTCGGGGCGATCGCGCCAACCAGAATGCCATCATCACCCTCACGGCCAGCGAAGGGGAGTTTGTGGGCACCGATGCCCGCCCCGAACAGCCCGGATTCCAGGTGGAAGCGCGGGAAGGGCGCTACGCGGCCCAACTGCGGGCGGGGTTGAATTCCGGCAATGTGCGGATCCGGGCCAGTGCGATCATTGACAATCGGCCGTTGGAAGCCTTCACCCAACTGCAACTGGAAACCAACCTCCGTTCCTCCGTGGTTACGGGCGTGATCGACCTGCGCCTGGGGGCCCGGGGCACCGATTACTACCGCAGCTTCCGGGATTTTTTGCCCCTTGATCGCAACAATGCCACCACCCTAGACTTCTACGCCGCCGCCTTTGGCACCGGTCGGGTGGGGGAGTGGCTCTTCACCGGGGCCGTAAATACCCGGCGCACCCTCAACGAAGACTGCGAGGGGCGCACCCGCCTGTTTCGGGACGTGCAGTTTTGCGACCAGAACTACCCCGTCTATGGCGATAGCTCCACCGTCACGGCCGAAGCCCCCTCCCTCAGCAGCATTTTTCTGCGCCTAGAACGCACCTCCCCCGTGCCCAATGCTGGCACCGACTATGTGATGTGGGGGGATTTTCGCACCACCGAATTTGCCAGCCGCTCCCAGGAATTCACCGCCCTCAACCGCCAACTGAATGGCTTTAAGCTCAACTACAACCTAGGGGATCTTCAACTTACGGGTTTTTACAGCAACACCACCCGTTCCTTCCAGCGGGATATCATTCCCCCCGATGGCACCAGTGGCTTCTATTTCCTCTCCCGGCGGTTGGTGGTGCCCGGCAGTGAAAATGTTTTTATTGAATGGGAAGAGAAACTGCGTCCAGGGGCGATCGTGCGGCGGGTATCCCTCAGCCGCAGCCAGGACTACGAAATTGACTACGATCGCGGCTCCCTGCAATTTCGCCTGCCCATTTCACAAACCGACATCGGCCCCGGCGGCGAAACCCTGATCCGGCGCATCGTGGTCACCTACGAAACCGAAAGCCAAAGCGGCGAAGCGGGCAATATCTATGCCGGGCAACTGCGCTACCACTTTAGCCGCCTGCCCCAACAGGAGCGGTGGTTGGGGGTCAACTATTTCCGGGAAGACCAGGGGGTGCGGGCCTTCCAACTCTACGGAGCCAATGCCTTCGTCTCCTTGGGACAAAATTCTTACCTCCTAGGGGAATATGCCCGCTCCGAAAACCGGGCCCCGGAACTAACCGGTACCGTCAGCGGCAGCGCCGCCCGCCTCGAAGCCCAGGGGGAATTTGCTCCGGGAATCCTCGGTCGTGCTTTTTACCGCACCGCTGACAGCGGCTTTATCAACAATGCCTCCATCAGCTTCGTGCCCGGCCAGACCCGCTATGGCGCCTCCCTCGATGCCAAGGTATCCCCCAGCACCACCCTGCGGGCCACCTTCGAGCGGGAAGAAAATCGCGGCGTAGCGCCCCGGGCGTTTACCCTCAATAGCTTGCTCGATCCTACCCCCCAAGCGACTCCGGGCACCCCGGTAGACAATGACTTTACCTCCGTAGCCCTCGGGGTGTTGCAAAAGCTGGGCACTGTTAGTTTGGAACTTGATTGGTTGATTCGCGATCGCCAGGATCGCCTCAACCAGGGTTTGGCGGGCAGTTCCCAACAGGTGCGATCGCGCCTCACGGTACCGATTGCCGAACATCTCACCGTCGTGGCCCAAAATGAAACCAGCATCACTGCCGGTCAGGATGCGGTATTGCCCGATCGCACCGCCTTGGTCGTCGATTGGCGCATCGTTGAAGGGGTGAACCTGCGGGTGGGGCAGCAATGGTTTGCCAGCGGTGCTTTGGCCGGCAGCAGCTTCACGATTGCCGAAATTTCCAGCGACTACCAACTCACCCCCGACACCACCCTCAAGGCCCGCTACGGCATTACCGGCGGGGCCAACGCCACCACCACCCAGGGGGCCATTGGGCTGAACCACAAGTGGCAGATCGCCACCGGTTTGCGGCTGAATGTGGGCTACGAGCGCATTTTTGGTAGCAATGAAGTGCGCACCGCCAGCGGCACCCAAGTCCTGCAACCCCTCACCACCGGCGTCAACCCCAGTACCCTAGCCCTCCAGAGTGGCGACAACTTCAACGTGGGTCTGGAATATACCGAAAATCCCGAGTTCCAGGCCAGCGCCCGCTACGAATACCGCACTTCTACCGCCGGCGGCAACTCCGTGATCACCCTAGGGGCGATCGGCAAGCTCAGCCCCTCCCTCACCGGGTTACTGCGCTACCAACAGTCGGGGGTGGCCAACCAGACCATCAACAATTTTGGCGATACGGCCAATTTTCGCCTGGGGCTGGCCTACCGCGATCCCGCGGACGACCAATGGAATGCCCTGCTGCGCTACGAGTACCGCCGCAACCCCGGACTGATTCCCGAAAGCCTGATCGGCGGCATTGGTTCTAGCAATGAGGAGCACCTTTTTGGCATCGAGGCCCTCTACGCCCCGTCTTGGCAGTGGGAGTTCTATGGCAAATATGCCTTCCGCAACGCCACGACCTATTTAGCCCGGGACCTTGTCGGCACCTCCTCGGCCAACCTGGCCCAACTGCGGGCCACCTATCGGCTGGGCTATGAATTTGACCTCACGGGGGAATTGCGCCTGATCAACCAGCCCTCGGCGGGCTTTAGCGAATTGGGTTGGGTGGCAGAGCTAGGGTACTACCTCAGCCCCAATCTGCGTCTAGCCGTGGGCTACAGTTCTGGTACGGTAAATGCCGATCGCGACTTTAGCGGCACCCGCTCGGCGGGCGGTCTCTATGCCGGCATCACCCTCAAGCTCGATGAACTTTTTGCTGGCTTTGGGGTGCAAAACATCCCGCCCCGTCGCCAACGGGATCCCGTAGACCCCAGCACGCCCATTGACCTGCCGGCCCGAACGGCCAGCACCGGGCGATCGCCCGTCGCCACCCCAACCCCACCGGAGATCCTGCGGGTATCCCTGGCCCAGCCCGTGGTTTTTCCCGCCCAGCAGTCCGCCCTATCCGGCAGCAGTCAGGTGGTACTCGACCAACTGGTAACGGTGCTACAGCAGTACCCTGGTCTGAATGTCGATGTGCAGGGGGCCCTTGCCTCCCTCCAGGAAATGTCGGCTGCCACCACTCCCGAAGCCCGCCGCCTCGCCAACATCCGCACCTATTTGGTCAATCAAGGCATTCCCGGCGGCCGGATCACCCTGCGATCACTCGGCACCCCCAGCCAATTGGCGGAACCGGAGCGCCTCCAGCTAGCCCTCGTTGGCGCGGCCCCCATATTTGCCCAGATCTCCCAAAGCCTGCAGCAAAGCGGTGCTCCAGTGTCCCTCCAGAACCTGCTCCCGGCCAGCGGACTCCAAGCGGCACTTCCCGCTACCCCAA
>DBAX01000068.1:11706-12314 GCA_002291895.1 Cyanobacteria bacterium UBA999 | reverse complement strand
GCCGCCCTCGATCGCCTGGCCGAGATCCACAACCAAGTCAAGGCCACCTACCTAGCTGGCTGGAACGAACAGCAACAACTCTGGCAGGAATTTGCTACCCAGGGCTTCGATCTGGTGATCCTAGACTTGGAGCTTTCCCTGGAATCCCTACCCAAACAGGGAGATGTTCCCCAAGAGGCGATCGCCGCTGCGGGGGGGGTGATGGCGCAACTGCGCGAAATCGGACAGGAGCTTGGCTTTGCCGCCGAATGGCAGACCCTGCTTTCCCGGGGAGACCTGCTGCTTGCCAACCCAGCCAATGCCGTCTGGCTTTCCGAGTGGACGCCCTACCTCAAAACCCTCAAGGAAGCCGCCAAAAACGGAGGCACCGCCCCCAAACCGAAGGCAGAGGCTGTTCCCAAAGCGGAAGCCAAGGTCCCTCCGGCGGAGCGCACCACCGATGTGCCCATCCCCGTGCCCCTAGAACGTCTGGATCGTTCCTCCCAGCATCTGATCGATACCCTCATGGCCACCCGAGCCGCCCAGGGTTTCTATCAGGCGGTGCAATTCAACATTCTCCCCCTCGTAACCCTTGCCCAGGACAGCGTTCAATACATTGCCCAACTGCG
>DBAX01000068.1:1579-11383 GCA_002291895.1 Cyanobacteria bacterium UBA999 | reverse complement strand
TTCAATACATTGCCCAACTGCGGGAAGTGCAAGATGACTACGCCCTGCTCGACCAGGGTGGGTCAGCCGATACGCCTAAGGTGGAGCGGTACCGCCAGGGCTACACCGCCGTCAACCGTCTTTTGGAAATCAGCCTGCGCCTCATCGAGCTAGGTTCGGAAACCGGTGAAGCTGCCCGACGCACGTCCGAGAGTTTCTCGGCTTTGGATGCCAGCCTGCGATCGCTCCAGGGAACCATCGAAGAGAGCCGCCTCGTTCCCTTTGAAACCCTGAGCTTCCGCGCCCGTGGAATCCTCCGAGATTTGACCACCCGGATGGGCAAACCCGCCCGCATGACCGTTAGTGGCGAAAAGATCGAACTTGATGCCGGCACCCTGCGCAGCCTTGAACCTGTTCTTCTGCACCTCATTCGCAACTCCTTCGACCACGGACTAGAATCTGCGGAGGATCGACGCAAAGCGCAAAAAACCGAGCAGGGCAATATCGAATTGTCCCTGTCGCGGCGGGGGCGGGAATTTCGCCTCACCCTCAAAGACGACGGGCGGGGGATCAACCCCCAGAAAATTAGCGAGATCGCCCGCAACAAGGGATTACCCCTCACCGATACCAGCACCAACGAGAAATTGTTGGCGGTGATCTGTCAGGCGGGGTTCACCTCCGCCAAGGCGGTCAGCGATGTTTCCGGGCGCGGGGTAGGCATGGATGTGGTGCTGAGTCAGGTGATGTCCCTAGGAGGACAACTGCTGCTCCAAACCCAGGTGGGCGTTGGTACTACCTTCACGATCCTGCTGCCGGTACCCCAGCTTTTTGTGCGCTGCATGCTGCTTCGGGCAGGGGATATGACCTTTGCCGTGCCCACGTCCGAGGTTTTTACCACCATGCTGCTCGACGATTTGCTGTGGCGCCATGCCCCATCCGAGCAACTTTACAGCGTCGATGTCACGGAAGAAACAGGATTGGTTCCCGGCTTGGATTTGTCCGCCTTTTGGACTGGGGATAGGCACGCCCGCCACTACGAACCCACGGCGATCGCCGTTCGCACCAAGATGCCCGATAGCGCCCTCGGCGTATGGCTGCTGGCGGACACCCTCATTGGCAGTAGCGACCTTTTGGTCAACCCCATCCCCAAGCCCCTCCAAGCTCCCGTGGGCATGGTGGGAATGAGCCTAATGTCCGATGGCAAGTTGATTCCGGTATTGGATGCCCTGGCCCTGATTGAGTTTTTGGTGGCCAAACCCGAGGAGTTGGTGGTCTCCCGCGCCCAGGATGGCGATGATGTCACCTTGGTGGGCGAAGCTGCGGTGCAGCAAATTTTGGTGGTCGATGATGCGGCCCTCATGCGGCGGCGCATTGAAAGCAGCTTGACCAGTCAGGGCTACCGGGTGCGCACCTGTAGTGACGGGCAGGAGGCCTGGGAATGGCTGCAGTCCCATCCACAACCAGCCTTGGTCATCACCGACATTGAAATGCCCCGCATGGATGGCTTCACCCTCATTGACCGCTGTCGCCAGGGACAGATGACCATGCCCATTTTGGTGGTCTCCTCCCGGCTGGCGGAGGAATGGTCGCGGGAAACCAGTCGCTTAGGGGCTACGGATTACCTGACCAAGGGCTTCAGCACCGCCGAACTCCTCTCCCGAGTTGCTTCTTTGCTAGAGCAGGCTGGCCAGCGACTGCCCATTGCCTAATCTCTGAGTATTGGGGCGATTCTCGGTACAATGACGGAGTGTTTCCACAGAACGCCATGGATATTCGGCTGATCAACATTGGATTCGGCAATATTGTGTCGGCCGGTCGGGTAGTGGCGATAGTGAGTCCAGAGTCGGCTCCGATTAAGCGAATCATTTCCGATGCCCGGGATCGGGGGCAACTGATCGATGCAACCTACGGACGGCGCACCCGTGCCGTGATCATCATGGATTCTAACCACGTGGTGCTTTCGGCAATTCAGCCCGAAACCGTCGCCAACCGGTTTATGATCAACGAGCAGTAATGGCTAGGAGCGATGACAGAGCAGCAAGGGCGCTTGATTGTGGTGTCGGGACCAAGTGGCGTAGGCAAGGGAACTCTGTTGCAAAAACTCTGCGATCGCCATGGTTCCCGACTGCGGATGTCCGTCTCCGCAACGACGCGATCGCCCCGTCCCCATGAGGTGCACGGCCGCGAGTACTGGTTTTGCACGAGGGCAGAATTTGAGCAACGCCGCGAACTCGGTGATTTTTTGGAATGGGCAGAATATGCCGGTAACTTCTACGGAACGCCGCGATCGACGGTGCTGGACTGGATCGGGCGCGGAGAACAGGTGCTTCTGGAAATCGAACTCCAGGGGGCCCGTCAGGTGGCCCAAACCTATCCCGCGGCCTATCGGATCTTTATTGCGCCTCCTTCCCTCGGGGTGCTGGAGCAACGCCTCCGCCAGCGGCTAACAGAGTCTGAGGCTGCCATTGCCCAACGGGTGGCGATCGCCCGGGAGGAGCTATCCGCCGCCGCCGAATTTGATTGCGTGATCGTCAACGATGACCTGGAGCGAGCCCTTGGGGAACTGGAGCGTGCCGTTTTTGAGAGCGGCTGCCTCTGCTGATGGCTCCCCTGATTTTGGTGACCGGCCCGAGCCGGAGCGGCAAAAGTGAGTGGGCCGAGCTTCTCCTGGGGCAGATGGCGGGTGCCATTGCCCCCATTTATATTGCAACCGCCCGCTGGGATATCAACGACAGTGAATGGCAGTCCCGATTGCAAAAACACCGCGATCGCCGTCCCCCATCCTGGGAAGTGTGGGAAATTCCCCTGGCCCTAACCCCTGCCCTGCGGGACTATAGGGGCGATCGCCCAATCCTGATCGATGCCCTAGGGACTTGGGTTGCCAATGGGTTAGAACAGGATGATGCCCAGTGGCACCAAACCCAGGATGCATTTGTGGCCGCCCTTCAAGCCACGATCGTCCCCGTGATCCTGGTTGGCGAGGAAGTGGGCTGGGGGGTAGTGCCTCCCTATCCTGCGGGGCGCGCGTTCCGCGATCGCCTTGGCACCCTCAGCCGCACCCTTGGCGCGATCGCCCAACAATTTTATCTGGTCATTGGCGGCTATGCCCTAGACCTCAAACGCTACGGCATCCCCATCAGTGGGTCATCACTGCCGTTCGGGCCAGCACAATTACCCCCGACACCCGGAGCTGATGCTGCTCCAAAAGGGTAATGGCTTCCCGCAGGGTGGCCCCGGAAGTGAGAATGTCGTCAAAGACCATGACCGATTGGGGGGGCACCATTGCCCCCAGGGCGAAGGCATGGGCAAGATTGGCCGCCCGCTCGGCACGGCTGCGGGTTTCAATCTGGGGTTTGGTCTCCTTAATCCGCTGCAACCACCGGGGACGACAGCGCAATCCCGTGAGGCGACAAAAGGACTGGGCCATCACCTCAGCCTGGTTGAAGCCACGCTGCTGCAATTTGCGGGCATGGAGGGGGATGGGAATGACGACCTGGGCCGGTGCCTGTCCAATATCCCGACGCCACCACGCCCCAACCTTGTACCCCAGGGACTGGGCCACCACCTGGGCACCCTGGAACTTACAGGCGGCGATCGCCCGTTTCAGGGCACCATCATAGTGACCCCAGCAGTAGACAGGGACGGGCAAAAGTCCCGTTTCCTGGGGCAGTTGACCAGGAAAGTAGGCATCAATTTGGCGATCGCAATCCCGGCAAAAAATTCCTTGGGCCGGTCGTTGACATAGGGGGCAGACACTTTTCAGGAAAAAATTGGCGATCCCGGCCGTCCAAGCCATGCCCGCAGCCCTAGCGCGCCCCCTGATATCCCGATAGCCGCGCTAACTCATCGAGGGAAAGATCCCCAGAGTAAAGGGTGCCCCTGATCTCCCAAGTGGGATACCCTTCGATCTTCTTGTCACGGCAAAGTTGTACCTGGGGATTCTCACCCCGGGGGTCGCATTCGACGTAGGGGATTTGGGTGGCCGCTGCCCCAAAGCGCTCCTTCTGATCCCGGCAGTGGGGGCACCAAAACGCGCCAAACATGCGGCTATTGGTCGTCTGGAGGTGCTGGGCCAGTCGCCCGGCAAAGGACTCATTGACCGCCGTAAACTGACGCTGCATCGCATAGACCCCGACCGTACCCGTCAGCACCACCACCCCAATTAAAATGCCCGCAAAGAGCAACTGCCCCACGTCATCCCAGTCATTGCCAAACAAATTCAGCAACCAAATACCCGTCACCAGGGTGGCGGAGGAAACGCAGTAGAGACAGAACGTTACTTCCCCGTCTGCCGTGCGGATCACAAAGGCAATCAGGTACATCAAGTAGCCGCTAAACACTAGCATCGCCGTTGATGCCATAAACAGCAGGAATGCCACTTGCCGCTTCCACCGTTCCTGTTGCTTGGGTTGCGGCTTTTTGAGAACCAGAGGGGCGATCGCCAGTCCACCGACCACCAAATACCCCAAAGCCCCAAAAATGGTGAGCGGAATGCCGAACACTTTGGCCCATTCGCTGCTCAAGACCAAATCACAGCCAGCGCCCTGGGAGTCACACAACGCCACCTGCCCAGTGCCAAAATGGGTGATGGTGAGGTACGAGGTGATACCAAAACCAATCGCCGCCAGCAAAGCCATCGTGGGGCGAGACCAAACGTGAAGGGGAGGTTCTTGGCGTTTCAGCATTCCATCAGTTCAGAGCGCTACTCCATCATTTTACCCATGGGACACCAAAGAATAGCGCTGCACCGCCTCGGTAAATTGCCGCACCCTCTGCGGGTCAACGGGATGCTGAATCTGTCCGCCCCGTTTGAGGGAACTAGAGACGATCACCCCATCGGCATGGGGCAGCAGATGGGCAATGTTGCTATCGTTGGCTCCTGAACCAATGAGCACGGGAGCGCCGCCGCAGGCCGCCGCTGCTTCCTCGAGGTCCTGACGTCGTGGCGGGGCCCCCGTTGCCAAACCCGACACAATCACAGCATCCGCTAAACCCCGGTATAGCGTGTCGTGCACCGTAATGGCCATGGCTTCGCTAGAAATGGGACGAGCGTGCTTTACCAACACATCGGCAAAAATCTTGACATCGCACCCCAATTCACGGCGGTAGCGCAGCAGCCGATGGGCATCCCCCTCAATAATTCCCTGATCGGTGGCCATAACTCCCGTAAGCACATTCACCCGAATGAATGCGGCCTCCGTACAGGCGGCGATCGCCAGAGCACTATGGGCATCATTGCGCAAAACATTGATCCCAATGGGCAGGGGCACAATCTGCCGTAGGCGCTGCACCACAAGGGTCATCGCACTGACCACCGCCGCATCGACAGTTCCCTTGACAAAGGGAGCATCAAAAAAATTTTCCACCAAAATTCCCTGCACTCCCCCCGTTGCCAACGCTGTGGCCTCCTGCTCCGCCCGCTCCCACACTGCCTGCAGACAGTTACCCCATCGTGGCGAAGCCGGCAAAGGCAACAGATGAACCACCCCAATTACCGGCTTGGGGCTGTGAAACATAGCACTCAAATCCACGGAATCGCTTCTTATCCAGATTTTGACCAGACCTACTGTACCGCGATCTGGAGATCGATTCGCGCCATAATGACTAACGAAACCATCTCCCTTGCCATGCCCCTGCCATCTATTATTCTGCCCGGCTATCTTGCGGGCAGCGCCGACTACAAACCCATGGCCATGACCCTAGAGCACTTGGGCTTTCCCACGGCGGTCGTTCCCCTGCAGTGGTGGGAATGGCTACCCACTGTTGGCGGCCGCTCGATTGCCCCCATCCTCGAAAAACTAGACCGAGCCATTACCGATCTTCAAAAGCAGCACAACGCCTCCCAAGTCAACATCATTGCCCACTCGGCCGGTGGCTGGATCAGTCGCATTTACCTAGGCGATCGCCCCTATTACCAAAAAATCTGGCACGGACGCAGCAAGGTTGCCCGCCTTGTTTCCCTGGGAACGCCCCACCGCAGCCTGGAACCCTGGACGGTAAAAAATCTCGGCTTTGTCAATGAGACCTACCCCCAAGCCTTTTATGGGGATATCACCTACGTGTGCGTTGCCGGAAAAGCGGTCTTTGGCGATCGCACCTTCAAAAACTGGATTGCTTACAACAGCTATGCCCTGACCTGTGGCACCGGAGCAACTTGGGGGGATGGGATTACCCCCATCCAGGCTGCCCACCTTCTGGGTGCCACCAACCTGACCCTGGATGGTGTGCACCATTCCCCGCGCTCTGGGGTATGGTACGGTAGCGAGCCCATCATCCGCGAGTGGGCCGCCTTTCTGTAGAGAGGAGGCATATTTTTTGGTACGTGCACTAGACAGATCGGGGACAATCGGCTATGGTTGTGGATGTGTGAGGAGCGAACAAAAGAGGGAACCTAGGCGAAACAGGGAAAGAACTAGGTTCCCTCTTTGTTTTGTAAATTTTTACGAGATTTCATGAAAATCTTGCGAAAATTCTATAAAACCTTCAAGAGAAAGTTTACTTATCGGTCTTTTTGGCTAATTTGTGAGGCTTTGGCTTTGTCTGTGCTGTAGTGCCTTTTCCGAGTTTGTGAGGACTGCACGGAGCAAGGAACTGCCAATAATTCATTGGTGAAAATTTCGCGCGTTATTCCTTGAGGCAGTGGGATTTGGCATGTTTTATTGGCACGCCATGCAAGACTTTGGGGTTTAAACGTTCCCATCACACTGAGAAACTGTAGTCACCCCATGGTGTCTCCATTCTCAAGCAAACTGCGTTAGTGCCGCCTAAGCAGGAATGCGCGTCACGGATGTCTGAGCCTTACCCCAAGGATGCGGATTCATGGCTTTCCTGAGATGGGCCATGGGATGGACTGTTGGTTAGAGCTGCCGCCACAAAATCTAGGGGACGGCTGGGATAGGCAGCAAAGCCCAAAACTCCGTGATCGCGATGGGCGTACAGCTGGGTGCCGTCGCGATCCCACAGAAACGTGCCTCCCCGTTGCGTCAGGAGGTAGTGCTCGGTAACGTATTCCGACCAATGTCCCAGAACCTCTCCCATGTGGCGCAACCGTAGGGTGGCCAGTTCCAGGGGACGGAGATGGTCGTCGGTGCCCACGGCACGGAAAAAGCGTCCCCTCAGGGGCGGTAGGGGGGGTGCCACAACAAGCTCGTCCGCAGCAAAGAGGGCCGGCGCGCGGCGATCGCCCGTGTAACCGCGCAGAACTTCCCCGAGGGTGCCGGGACTGCCCAACCCAGCACACATCAGCATTAAATTCAGAAAGCCGTTGGGCGTCAGCGTCAGTCCGCGATAGAGGTGCAGGGCTTGGTGCAGCTTTGCTTCCGGATCTAGAAATAGCCACGAACGCGGCATTTGGGTGAAGGCGCAGAAACGCTCTCCCGCAGGGTAGGCGCCAATGCCCACAAAGCGAACCGTTACGCCCCGGGCATGGAGCTCCTCTCTGTCCCGCAATAGCCACCAGGCATACTCCAGGGTGTCAAAATCCCCCAGTTGGCTGCCCACAACCAGCAGGCGGTAGGGGGTATCTTCCCAGATGGCACCGAGGGCAACGGGGTGTCCGTGGACAAGACTAAGAACATTGTGGCTAGCCAGTTGCTCATCCATGGACGGTCACGGCAGGGGGGTGACATCGAAGCGATAGGTTTCGATGACCGGATTAGCCAGCAGGCGATCGCACATTTGGGTAACGCATTCCTTGGCTTCGGTGTCGCAGCTAGCCGCCAGTTCCAACTCGATATACTTACCAATTCTGACGGAGGTGGCGGTGTAGTCCATCTGGGCTAGGGCTTCGCATACCGCAGTACCCGCGGGGTCGAGCACCGAGGGACGAAGGGTGACGGTAATGGCTGCTTTATAGTTCATGGGTCGATCCTACCATCCGTGGGGGCATCTATGCGGGGAGGGGAATGGGTTGGCATTGGTCGAGGTCGGCCGGAGCGATCGCCAATTCGGCAATGGTTTTCTGCCGCAGGGGGTGCACCCATTGGGGCACAATCTCGGCTAGGGGCAGGAGCACGAAGGCCCGATCGCCCATACGCGGATGGGGCAGGGTGAGGGTTGTGCTGGTGAGTACGACCTGTTCGTAAAAAAGGAGGTCGAGATCGAGGGTACGGGCATCCCAAAGCTGGCGGCGGTGCCTTCCAAAGGAGGACTCCACGTGCAAAAGTTCAGCGAGGAGTTCCTGGGGAGAATATCGGGTTTGCAGCAGGGCGCAGCCGTTGAGGTAATCGGGCTGGGGGGGACTGTGGGGCAGGGTGATGGCCCGGGTGCGATACCACCGCGACACGGTCACAACCCTCAGAGATTCCCCGCGATCGAGGGCGTGCATTGCTCCCTCCAGAATGGCTTGGGAGTCGCCTAAATTACTACCAAGGGCGATCGCTGCCAGCATTAGGGCGTAAAACGCTCGATGTGGGCACCCACCTGCCGCAGTTTGGCTTCGAGGCGATCGTAGCCGCGATCGAGGTGGTGCAAGCCATAGAGGCGGGTTTCACCTTGGGCGGCAAGTCCGGCGAGCACGAGGGCAGCCGAAGCCCGGAGATCGGTTGCCATAACCGGTGCACCGGAGAGGTTGGGCACGCCCGTAACTACGGCCACGTTACCCTTAAGGCGAATGTTAGCCCCCATGCGGCAGAGCTCTGCCACATGCTGGAGGCGATTTTCAAACACCGTTTCGGTAATGACGCTGCTGCCTTCGCTGAGGGTCAGCAGCGCCATGAGTTGGGCTTGCATATCCGTGGGAAAGCCGGGAAAGGGCAAGGTTTCCAGATCCGTGGCCCAGTGGCGATCGCCCCCCCGAACTTCAATGGTTTGGTCATCGAGGAACCCGATGGTGACGCCAATATCCTCAAGTTTGGCTACCACGGCCCGAATGTGATCGGGGCGCACGGGGGAAAGGGTGAGGGTGGAGCGGGTAATGGCTGCCGCTACCATGAAGGTGCCTGTTTCAATGCGATCGGGAATCACGGAATAGGTGGTGGCATGGAGGTGATCGACCCCCCGGATCGTGACAGTTTTGGTGCCTGCGCCGTAGATCTCGGCCCCCATGGCACAGCAAAAGTTGGCGAGATCCGCCACCTCCGGCTCCTGGGCAGCATTTTCAATCACTGTTTCCCCTCGGGCTAGGGTGGCGGCCATAATCAGGGTCTCGGTAGCGCCAACACTGG
Organism: Cyanobacteria bacterium UBA999; assembly: GCA_002291895.1. Lineage (GTDB taxonomy): Bacteria > Cyanobacteriota > Cyanobacteriia > Pseudanabaenales > Pseudanabaenaceae > UBA999. The sequence continues at coordinate 2,240 of DBAX01000068.1, read as the reverse complement.
GATAATCCAGATAGATGCGGGTGCCGAGGAGTCGGCCATCCCGCTGTCGGCATCGGGCTTGCACTACGCCGCGATCGACGTGCACATCTGCCCCTAGGGCTTGCAATCCGCGAACGTGGAGATCCACGGGACGGGCACCGATCGCACAGCCACCGGGCAGGGGCACCTGGGCCGAGCCCAGCCGGGACAGGAGGGGCCCGATCACAAAAAAGCTGGCCCGCATTTGATTGACCAGTTCGTAGGGAGCGCGATCGCTAGCGAGGTCGCCCGTGCCGAGGGTCAATGTCGTCCCCTGACGATCAACGGGCACACCGAGGGCGGTTAAAAGCTGCTCCATCCGCTGCACATCGACCAAAGCTGGCACATTCTCAATCCGGCAGTGCTCACTGCACAGGAGGGAACCCGCCATGAGGGCCAGGGCGGAATTTTTTGCTCCGCTAATGGGTACATGACCGGCTAGGGCCGACTGCCCCCGAATGTGCAAACAGGCTCCTGTCCATTCGGCGGTGGGTGCATCGGCAGCAGCGGTGAGAATGGTCATGGCGAAAACTGTGCGGAGTTGGGTGCGGGCATTTTATAGTAATAGCGCCAACCCTGCAATGCATATGTCGGACTTGAGGCCCTATGCGGCTGTGGCGGTCGCCGATGGTGGCGAACCCCT
>DBAX01000068.1:566-1248 GCA_002291895.1 Cyanobacteria bacterium UBA999 | reverse complement strand
TCGCCGATGGTGGCGAACCCCTGCTGCCCCTGCCAAGCACCCTAGATCGCCTTGCCCCCCATCCCTACCAGTCCCTCGGGGCACCCTACGGCGATCGCGATCCCTTCTGGTTGCGCTCCAGTGTGGTGGCGCGCCTGCTGGCGGCCCAGGAGTGGCTGCGATCGCAAACGCCTTACTCTTTGTTGATTGTCGATGCCTACCGCCCCCTGGCAGTGCAGGAATTTATGGTGCACCACACCCTGCGATCGCTGGTTGCCGCCGAGGGGCGACAATGGGACACCCTTTCGGCTACGGCGTTAGCGGACTATCAGCAGCGCGTGACGCAGTTTTGGGCTCCGCCGAGCTGCGATCCGGCAACACCACCACCCCACAGCACCGGTGCTGCCGTGGATCTCACCCTCCGGGATGCCGAGGGGGCGGCTCTAGACATGGGTTCTCCCATCGATGAACTCAGCGAACGCTCTTTTCCAGACCACTTTGCCGCCGATCCTGGCCCGTTTCACCAACACCGCCAATGGTTGCGCCGGGCCATGGAAACCGCAGGCTTTCAGCAGCATCCCCACGAATGGTGGCACTTTTCCTATGGCGATCAGCTCTGGGCCTGGCGTTCCGGCATCGCTACCGCCTGCTACGGCAGGGTAGCCTAATGCGGTCGTGTTTTCGCGGGGCCCTAGCGGGTATG
>DBAX01000068.1:0-210 GCA_002291895.1 Cyanobacteria bacterium UBA999 | reverse complement strand
GGCTCGGGCTTGGGTGATCGCGTCCTTGCCCTCCTCTCCGGTACTGCGGGCACCGATCTGAGCGATCGCCTTTTGTCCAGCCTGTACCACCACACCGCTCCCCAGCCCCAGCTCCTAGACCAAGGCATTGCCCTGTGTTGTCGGCAGCGGTTCACCCTGCCCCGGTTCTGCGACTTGGTGGCCACCACCACCCCCACCGCCGCCCCGATC
>DBAX01000106.1 GCA_002291895.1 Cyanobacteria bacterium UBA999 | reverse complement strand
GTGGGGGGGCGGTAGGGGACGGGGGGCGGCAATTCGCTGCAGACGAGGCGTTCAAATTCCCGGGTAAACCGGTGGCATGGTTCCCCCCGGCGTCGCCAGATACCGAGGATTTGGCTAATAGAAACCGCTTTATACCGTCCCTGATACAGCGACTCCAAAACCGCTAGGCGCACCCAATCGGTATCGTAGCTGCTCCAGGCACGGATCAAGTCATTGATGGTGTAACTGCCGAGGTCAAAGCTATAGCGCTGTAACAGAGCAATGACGGTCTCCATATCCTCGACAAAATTTTCCCCATCTTACCGCGGCACCACGACCCCATGGCATTCTAGGTGAGAGAATCCGAAGCGCTGGTTAAGAGGACGAATTGGGGACAAACTATGGAGATCCGGGTTAGGTTGTTTGCTGCTTTTCAGGAGGTCCTGGGCACCGACGCCCTGCCCATGGACTGGCAGCCGGGTTTGCGGGCCATCGATGTCTTTTCCTGGGTATGCGAGAAACACCCCGAACTGGCACCGTGGCAGCCCCATCTGCGCTTTGCCGTCAATTATGAGTTCGTGCCCCCCGAGCATAGCCTAGCAGCGGGGGACGAAGTGGCCCTCATTCCTCCGGTCAGCGGGGGGTGATGGCGGCCCGCGGGCAGCTAGGGAAGTGGGCGCTTCCGGGTGCCCCGATAGGCCCAAACGGATAGGGCAATAATGCCGCCTCCGATGCCCAAAAGCAGCAGCGGTCGCCAAAGGGATAGCTCCTGGGCCGCAAACCGGGCTACGTGGGGATGGCTCGGCAGAAACACAACATCCACCTGACTGGAGGGCTGCGAACGCACCTTTTGCAGCACTTCCTCGGAGACAGTTTCAATGCGGGTGTCTTGACGGGCACCGGCGACCCGGATGGTGACATGGTAGGAGTTCGTTTCACTACGAAATTCGTCGTCGCGGTCATCCCGAGTTTCGATGGCAAGAATTTTAGCTTTGCCCGGTTGCCCCTGGGTTTTTAGGGACACCAATTCCCATAGTTCGCTACCCCCCAAGTACAGGCTGCCGCCAGTGGTAAAAAGCAGAATGCCGCCGCCGAGAACTGGGATTATTTTTTGGTATATTCCCATCTTTTCGTACCCTAGCGCCCGGGGGCAGTCATGTTGTCAAATTTGGTCAGCCGCGGCTCAAAGAGGAGCTTGACCGTACCCACGGGGCCGTTGCGGTGCTTGGCAATGATCACTTCGGCAATGCCGCGATCGGGGGTTTCGGGGTTGTAGTATTCATCGCGGTAGAGGTTGATCACCAAATCGGCATCTTGCTCGATGCTGCCGCTTTCCCGTAGGTCGGAGAGCATGGGGCGCTTGTTGGTGCGGGCTTCGACCCCCCGGCTTAGTTGGGAGAGGGCCACGAGGGGGGTTTGCAGTTCCCGGGCCAGGGCCTTGAGCGATCGCGTGATCCGGGAAAGCTCCTGCACCCGGTTATCGGAACCGGAACCCTCCATCAGTTGGAGATAGTCGATCAGGATCAGCCCTAGCCCACCCCGCTCGGCCAGGAGACGGCGGGTTTTGGAGCGCAATTCCGTCACCGAGGGATTGGGGGTGTCATCAATATAGATGGGCAACTCCGAGAGGGTGCTTACGGCCATGGCTACCGTTCCCCATTCGTTTTCGCTGATCTGCCCCGATCGCAGCCGCGAACTGTCAATGCCCACATCCTGCACCCGCATCTTAGACTGGCTTGATAGCAGGCGGTAAATGAGCTGCTCCTTGGACATTTCCAGGCTGAAGATGGCAACGGGCAAGCGATGGCGCTCCGCAATTTTGCGGGCAAGCTCAAGGCCAAAGGCTGTTTTGCCCATGGAAGGGCGACCGGCAATGATGATCAGATCGGATCGCTGCAATCCGTTGGTCATGGCGTCAAAGTCATAAAAACCCGTGGCGATGCCCGTAACCGAACCCGACTCGGTGCCTAGGGTATTAAACCGCTGCTCCAGTTCAAAAAAGGTTTGGGTCAGGATGTCGCTGGCGGGAATCAGTCCCTGGGCGGTTCGGGCTTGGGTTACGGCGAAGATCTTTTGCTCCGCTAGGTCGAGGGCCTTACTGACTTCTAATTCGCTATTAAAACTTAACTCTGCCACATCGCGGGCAGCCTCAGCCAGCTTGCGCCGGGTATATTTCTCGACAACCAGCTCGGCATAGTAGTCCACATTGACGGCACTGACGGCGCGATCGCACAGTTGGACAATTTTGCTTTGCCCGCCAATCTTATCGAGGAGCTGGCGATCGCCCAACCACGCAGCTACGCTCATCAAGTCGGTGGGGCGGGAGGCACTGTGGAGGGTGAGGCAGCAACGGAACAACTCTGCATGGGCAGAAACGTAGAACATCTCCGGGCGCAAAATATCTAGCACCCGTCCAATGGCTTCGGGATCCAGGAGAATACCGCCGAGGATGGCCTCCTCGGCTTCAATATTTTGGGGCGGCAGCAAGTCGGTCAGGGACTGCATTAGAGCCAGCTCAGGGGTTGGTTGCGCTCCACGGCCCGCATGCCGCCCCAGATGGCAACAATTTCGTTATCGTAGTGGTCGGCGGCATCCAGGACGCTCGTGACCGCCGCGGTCAGTTCTAGGCGATCGCAGGTTGACCCCAGCAGCGCCGCCCGGTACCAAATGCTGCCATCCCGGCGCACCGAAAACCCCCCAAAGGTTTTACGGGCATTTTGCTCCAGCAGAAATCGCAGGAGGTCGGGACGGAGATCGGCGCCGGACACCACACAGGACTCGGCAAGAATCAAACTCTCCTGTTCCCCGTAGGGATCGACGCGCACTATGGCGATCGCCGAGCCGCGGTGGAGCAAGATACGGCACAGATCGGGGGCTGGCGTCAAATCGGCATAGTCCACCTGTAGCCAAGTAAGCACCTTAGCAAAGCAAGCTTTTTGGGGCATGGTAAGAGACATAGGGACAACGCGATCGCAGCGGTTGGCACCCACTATTAAAACACACGGTCAATAGCCCGCTGCCCGCCCCAAATTTCCACAATTTGATCATCGTAGGTATCGGCGGTTTGCAGCACCGTTGAGACAGATAGTTGCAATTCCCGACGGTCGCAGGTCGAGCCAATCAGTGTTGCATGGAAGCGAATATCGCCTTGGTCGTCAACACTGAACACCCCAAAGGGCAATTCATCGTTTTTGTGCAGCAAAAAATGCATCAGATCTGCCGTAATCTGGGCACCGGTCACCACATAGGACCACGTGGCGATCACGGATTCAGAACTGCCCCAGGGTAGCACCTCCACCACCGCCGTTGCCGAACCCGAGGGCAAGACAAATACCGGCACATCTCCGGCCGGGGTCTCCACGTCAGCAAACAACTCCGCCAACCACGGGCGGATCCGCTCGTAGCAATCCCGTTGCGCTGTCGTTTCAAATTTGGTCATCGGTTACTCCCCGTCATTGTCATAATTTGCAAGGAATAAAGAATTCAATCTAGCAAGAGGTCAAGGGGTTGTCAAAATTCCTGAAAATTTTGGTACTTCCGACTATAGCGACGCTACCCGGCTATCTTCAGTAAACTGGGATACGTCCCCACGTGCGTCCACCTATGTCCCAACATCTGACCTCGGAACAATACCGCCAAATGCTTGTCCGCGACGGCGATCGCCGCTTTAAGGAATGGCACGACCGTTTTCTAAGCTATCAACGCCAATTTCATCGGGAAATGCGGGCCAAGCGCCCCTAGGGCATCAAGCGGCTGAATTCTGGGGGTGGGCATCGCCAAGGGGAACCACGGACCACTGCTCCCCCACCACTACCGTGTGGCCCCGCCAAGGGGCCAAAGTTTCGGGAAAGTCCTCGCGGTAGTGACCACCGCGGCTTTCGGTGCGCAACTCCGCCGAGCGCATCAGCAAATAGGCAAAGTCCATGAGGTTTCGCGTTTCCACCCACAGACGGCTAGGGGCAGCGGGCAGCTCTAGCCGCCACTGTTGGAGCACACCGAGGGCATACCCCAAGCGTTCCCCGTGGCGGCAGATACCGGCGTGGTGCCACACCAACTCCTGCATCTCCTGCTTCCTTTTGGTTAGAGTCTGGCTAACCTCGGGCCCTGCGGTGGGCATCGTCGGAGCTTTGCCTAAGGGCACCTCCTGGGACTGTCGCTGGGGGGGGACCTCCGCGAGGTGGGCCGCCAACCGCGAGCCAAAGACAAAACATTCCAAAAGGGAATTGCTGGCAAGGCGATTGGCCCCATGCACGCCCGTGCTGGCGCATTCCCCGACGGCATACAGACCGGGCACTGATGTCGCACCCCACACATCCGTGGCGATGCCCCCCATGCAGTAGTGGGCGGCTGGGGTAACGGGAATGGGCTGCGCCAGGGGATCGATGTGCCACTGCTGGCAGATCTGCAGGATATTGGGAAACCGATAGGCTAGGCGATCGCGAGCAATGGGCGACAGATCCAAAAACACCGTCTCCGCCCCAGTCCTTTTCAAGTGGCGAAATACGGCGCGGCTGACCACATCCCGAGGTGCCAGTTCTCCCTGGGGATGCTCCCTGAGCACAAAACGCTCTCCCGAACCATCGACTAAGTGGGCACCTTCGCCGCGCACGGCCTCGCTGATCAGAAACCGTGGCGCTCCTGCCACCGCCAAGGACGTTGGATGGAACTGCACAAACTCCAAATCGCGGATTGCCGCACCTGCTCGCCAGGCGATCGCCACGCCATCACCGGTACTGGCCGGCGGATTGGTATTCTGGGCAAACACCTGGGCACCACCCCCAGTGGCCAAAACTGTCACCGGGGCCCGCAACTGGCACGGATTCGCCTGGGGCGATCGCAAATCCCAACCCCAAACCCCAGTACATTGCCCCGACTCCACGATCAAATCCAGTACCAAAAACTGTTCAAAAACTTCAATGCGCCCATTTCTGCCCACGTGGTCAGCCAAGGTGCTCACCAGAGCCCGCCCCGTGGCATCGGCCGCATGGAGCACCCGCCGGCGGGAGTGGGCAGCTTCCAAGGTCAGGGAGAGGGTCTGATCCCCTTGGCGATCAAACGCCACACCCAATGCCACCAAGGTATCGATTTGGGCGCGCGCGCCATGCACCAGCACCGATACCGCCTCCGGTTCGCACAGACCAACACCCGCCCGCAGGGTATCTTCGTAATGCAGTAGGGGGGAGTCCGTGGGATCCACCACAGCGGCAATGCCACCCTGGGCCCAATCGCTTGCTGAAATTGCCAGGTTATCCTTGGTTAGGAGTGCCACCCGCAGGTGCGTTTGGGAAAGGCACAGCGCCGTGTAGAGCCCCGAAGCACCACCACCAACAACGATCGCATCAAACACGGACAGACCCCAAGCAAGAACTACAGACGGTACAAGGCATTGTTAATACGTTCGCGATTCATCGATTCATCCGGCTGGCGGAGGGTAAAGCGATCAGCACTTTTCTTGATCAGTTCCTGCTGCTTTGCCGTCAGACCTTCAATATTGAGCACATCGTCAAGGGTACGGTAGGGAGCATGCTCGATAATGATGCGCCCCAAGGTAGGGTACATGCCGCGCACCTCGCGAAATTCCTTGATATTGGCATTATTGAGATCGATTTTACTGCGATCCTGCTCAATAAAATTGGTTCTGGGTAGTTCCTCAGCGCCAGACTCCGCCGCCACTGCTGGCATGATCCCATTCAGCCCCAAAACCATGGCGCAGACCAGGAGCAAACAAAAGACTTTTTCCATAAATACCCCTTAAGTTAGACTATCGTTTTTCCTAGAGAGTACCAGAAAACGACAACCCACCAACTTCCCTACACCGGGCGATCGCCCATCCTGCGGGGTGAAGGAATGAGATAAGCCGCCACCGCGCCGCCAAGAAAGCCGGCACAATTGCGCACAATGGGCAGCCAGTCCGTGGTGCGGGTAATGACGGGCAAAATGCCGAAGGAGAAAAACAACATGCCCCAAAGGGGGGTCAGGATCAGTGCCCAGCGCCAGGCAAACACCTCACCTTCCCGGCGCGGATGGCCGGCAAAGCCAAACACCAAGCCGCCAACTAAGGATGTCAGCAGCGTCAGCACCCACTGCTCTTGGGGCAACCCCGGCACCACCAGACATCCACCCTGCTCCAGGCACTGCATCACCGTCGCTGCCGCCGAAAGGATAGATTGGTCGTAGCCCTGCTCCCGGACGTAGAACTGATTGCCGTACCGCGCCTGCAATTCAATCCAAAAGTTGCGAGACAGCAGGGGGTAGACGTCGTCACCGACACTAAAATTCAGCAGGTTCCGACCCCGGGAGTCGGCCACCAACATTACACTGTGGTCATTCAGTCCCCAAAAGCCCTTCACAGCCCGCCCAGGGGTTTGGTCTACTTGGGTCAATACCCGCAACTTCCAGCCCGTACGGCGCTCAAATTCCGTCAACTGCCGATCCAATTGCTGCTCTTCGCTGACCGTCAAAAAGCGCCCCAAGTCAATCACATTGGTATATTCCTGGGGCAGAAGTTCCGGAGCGTCGTAGGCTTGGGCAACGTCGGGAGCAGCAGCCCAAATCATCAAGGCAAGAACCGCCATGAGGGCTAGGGATAGAACTTGCGAGCCTTTTGCTAGTGGGGAATGGAACATGGCCTAAGGCAACTCTCTTAAAGAATCTTAATATCTTTACCATACCATGCTTCCCCCGGGGAGCGGGCGAGCTTTTGGGGCGGAAGCGAAAAAAGCGTACATTTATCCCAGGATCCAAGGTGAAGTAGGTATGCGCAATCGGAGAAAGGGGACGTGGGCCCAGGGAGTATGGCTAGCAGCGGCATTGCGGCTCCAGGGCTCGGTGGTGCCGGAAGTCGTACCGCGGGCAATTTTTTGCGGTTTGGTGGGGGAGGGCATTTTTTTGATTCACCATTCCTACGTCCGTCTTTCTCTCCCTTTTTTGAGCAGTCTGATCCCTAATTTGGTGCTGGGGCTTCTGCTGGTCTTTCGCACCAACACCGCCTACGAGCGTTTTTGGGAAGGGCGCAAGGCTTGGGGGGGACTGGTGAATTGCCTGCGCAATCTGGCGCGGATGATTCTCGTCGCCATAGCAGAACCCACACCGGAGGATCGGCGGCGTAAGGAGCGGGCCCTGCGGCTTTTGCCGGCCTTTGCGATCGCCATGAAACAGTTTTTACGCACTGAGCCCATCGGGGCGGAGATGGAGCCGCTGCTTCAGCCTTGGCAATACCAGCAATTGCAAACCGTCAACCACCCCCCCCTAAAAGTTGCCTATTGGATCAGCCACTATCTGCACCAGGAGTACCAACAGGGGCATTTAGACCGCTACCAACTGACGACGATGCAGGAATTAATGGGCGTGGCCGTGGATGTTTTGGGGGCCTGCGAACGGATCAAAAAGACCCCCATTCCCCTAGCCTATTCCATTCACCTCAAGCAATTGCTCTTAATTTATTGCCTGACATTACCCTTTCAAGTGGTGGATCAGGTCGGCTGGGGCACGGGTGTGATTGTGGCGATTATTAGTTTCACCCTGCTGGGCATTGAGGAGATCGGGCTACAGATCGAAGATCCCTTTGGCTACGACCCCAATGATTTACCCCTGGATGGCATTTGCCAAACCATCGTGCGCAATTTGGAAGACTTAATCGTGACAACTTCTCCCCAGAGCCTTCCGACAGCTAGTTCCCCGGAGTTGGCTTCAGGGTGAACAAAAAGTCCAAACGGGTGGCGCGATCGCTCAGGTTGGTATTGGTCACGGCAATGCCTTGGATGGCATCGAGAATGGCACGTACCTGGGTATAGCCGGGGTTGGACTTCACCTCCGGCGGCAGGAGGCGATCCATGATGGTGAGGGCGCTGCCCATGTTGAGGTAAAAGTAGCCGCCGTTGGTTTTGGGTAGCCCCGTGGTAAAGATGGCAAATGGGCGACTCTGGCTCAGGGGGCGGGGGGGCTGGGGAACGAACATACTGCCGAGGGTGCCCATGGCCCAAAAAGCCACATCCTGCTCTAAAAAGCCGTGTTGGGCGACAGTGATGGTTCCTACTTGCCAGGCGGAGATGGGGTTGTCGCCGATTTTTTGGGGACTCGACTCAATGCCGGGGGGAAACAGTCCGCCATTGTTGCGGCGGGCGGCGGCGTCTAGCTTGTCGAAGAAAGCCTTGGTGCCATTGCGATCGCCCGATTGGGCCAGGACGATCAGACCGAAGCCGGGATTGCTGAGGATACCCTGGTTGTTGGGCACCGCAGCGATGGCAAATTCCCGGGTCATCCAGGGCAGAATTTCCTTTTCCAAATCCAAATCGGTGCTGTTTTTGATGGCGTTTCGAATCTGATCGAGCACCTGCTCCGAGGCCGAATTGCCCTTAGCCTGGGCGACGATCGCCTGCCAAGACTCGGCCAGGTTGGTACCCGAAACCACCAGAAAGGTTTCCTGGGGCAGCAGGTTGAGGGGCACACCCTCCGCCACCTGAATCGTTCCGGGTAGCGCTCCGCCCCGATCCTTGAGATAGGTGGTCACCTCCAGGCGGATCCCCTCCTTTTGGGTGCCGATCGCCATGGTCACGGCGTTGAGATCCCGGCGGGACTGGCGCACTAGGGGATCCCCAAAATTCAGTCGGGTTGTAGCTCCCAAAAATTCCAGGGCGATCGCCCCATCCAAGTAGACCTGCACGAGGGGCTCGGCCAGACTGGTGGACTTGGGGGCAAAAAACTGCTCAAACCCCGGGCGATCGCGCAGGTTGGGTAGGCGGCCGCGGTAGGCGGCCACGGTTCGCTGGAATAGGGCCGTACTTGTGGACAGCACCACGTAGCGCCCATCGAGATCGGCGGCAATGAGGCGGCTGTTGGGGTTGGGTGCCGGAGATTCAAAGTAGGTTACCCCATCGTGGGACTGGGTCGCAAACTTAGCCCCCTGCTGGCTTAGGGCATCGCGGTAGCGGGCAAGAAAGGCATTGGACAGGGTGCGATCGCGGGTTGGGGCAATCACCAGGGTTTCGGGAGCACCGTTGGGCTGCTGGGGGTCATTGACCAAAACCGTCACCACACTGCCGTACAGCCAGGGTTGCACATCCTTGCCATACTCCGTGCCGCTTTGGCGCAAAATGCTGTTGAGGGGCGATCGCTCTAGTCCTTCGCCAATCAGCCGCTGGGAATCGGGAGTGCCGAACTGTCGCAGCGTTTCCCAGGGCTGGGCGCTGCTGTTAAAAGCCATCACAACTTGGGCATCCTGGGGAATCAGCCGCGCCACCGAAAGCAGCCCCCCATCCCCATCCCCGCGCTGCCAAAGCAAGAACAGTCCCGTTGCTGCTCCCCCCAAAATACCTGCAAGCCCCCCAGCGGCGAAGATCCACAGGGGCGGGCGTTTGGCACGGGGGCGGAGCCGGGAGCGAGAATCCTTGGTCATGGCTAGGGGGCGAAAAAGCACCTGTATTTTATCCTGTCCCCCCGCACCGAGCAAAAGCCCCTCCACCGATGGCAGAAGGGCCCATGGAATCAATACGCCGGGGTGAAAGTGATTACACTACTTCTTCGACTTCGTCCACTGCGAAATTATTGGTGGCGATGCCGGAATAGTTGACCTTTTCAAAGCGCACGATCACGGGGTAGATGATGCCGCTTTTGTCCACCGATGCCACGGTGCCGACATCACGATACCAGTAGGATTCCTTCCGCAAAATGCGAACCTTAGAACCGCGTTGGATAGCCATAGGACGTTCCTTTACAATGAGAAATTAAAAGAGCAAGTTTCCCTAAGCCTACTTTGCCGGGATTGGCACTGTCTATTTTCGGCCATTAATTTTTGTTGCACCCCGAGAACCCATTCCCCAGAAATCCCTGAATTCTGCAACTAAGTCGAAGTCGCTATGATTTTGAATTGGTTAAAATGGGAAAACTGTTTAGGGTGCAAAAACTGTGATGGCATACGACTACGATCTGTTGGTTATTGGCGCAGGATCTGGAGGTTTAGCGGCTTCCAAGCGTGCCGCTTCCTACGGGGCAAAGGTGGCCATTATCGAAGGAGATCTTGTGGGTGGAACCTGCGTCATCCGTGGTTGCGTGCCCAAAAAACTCTTGGTCTATGGCTCCCAGTTTCCCCACTATTTTGCCGATGCCGTGGGCTACGGTTGGGCCCCCGTGGCATCTACCCTCGATTGGGCCAAGTTGCGCGATACGGTGCACCAGGAGGTGCTGCGGCTTAACCAAGTGCACATTGGTCTTTTGGCGAAAAATAACGTGGAGTTGCTCCAGGGGGTGGGTAGCTTTGTCGATCCCCATACGGTGGCTGTCGGCGATCGCAAGATGACAGCCGCACACATCTTGATCGCCGTCGGCGGGGAAGCCGTGCGGCTGGATCGCCCCGGCATGGAGCACACCGTCACGTCCCGGGAAATGTTTTTACTGCCGGAATTTCCCAAGCGGTTTGTGGTGATTGGTGCGGGCTACATCGGGGTGGAGTTTGCCGGAATTATGCACGGTCTCGGGGCAGAGGTAACCCAAGTTATTCGGCGGGATTTAATTTTGCGCGGCTTTGACCAGGATATGCGCACCACCATCCAGGAAGCCATGGTGACCAAGGGGATTCGTTTTTGCACCAATGTTGACCCCGACACCCTTGTGGTGGAAAAGCAGGATCGGGAACTGCGCCTGACCTTTACCAACGAAGCCGGAGAGTCAGCGGAAGTGCTGTGCGACGCCATTCTGTCGGCAACGGGGCGCAAACCCAACTTGGCAGGGCTGATGCTAGAGCAGGCTGGAGTCGATACCCACCGAGGGGCGATCGCCGTTACCCCGGATAGCTGCACCTCCCAACCCCACATCTATGCCGTCGGCGACTGCACCGATCGCGTGAACTTGACACCCGTGGCGATCGCCGAGGGGCGAGCCTTTGCCGATACGGTCTTTGGGCACCAGCCCCGAGCCATTAGCCATCGTGGAATTGCCTCGGCCGTATTCTCCCAGCCGGAGGGCGCTACGGTGGGCCTAACGGAGGAAGAAGCCCGCTCCCAGTACGGTGATCGCGTTAAGGTGTACCGTTCTCGCTTCAAGCCGATGTTTTACAGCTTCTCCGAGGCTCCCGAGCGGGCGATGATGAAACTGGTGGTCGAAGGCGACGAGGAGCGCATTTTGGGCATTCACATGGTGGGCAAGGATGCGGCGGAAATTATCCAAGGCATGGCGATCGCCCTAGGCATGGGAGCCACCAAAAAGGACTTCGATCGCACTATCGGCATTCACCCCTCCAGCGCTGAAGAGTTCGTCACAATGCGCTGAGCCACCTGCTGCCGTTGCAGCTTGCCATTGGCGGTGCGCGGCAGGCTTGACCAGTGCCACAGGCGGCGGGGCAGTTTATAGCGGGGCAGGTGCTGGGTTTGGAGAAACTCCTGCACCGCTTCTAGGGATAGGGTTACCCCCGGTCGGGGCACCACCACGACCCCCACGACCTGCCCCCATTCCCCATCATCAACGGCGATAGCACAGATATCCTGAACGTCTGAATGTCGCCCTAGCAAGTCCTCTAGCTCCTGGGGGTCAATTTTTTCGCCACCGCAATTAATGGTGTCGGCCAAACGGCCGTGGATGTACCAATAGCCATCGCCGTCACAGGAGGCCCGATCCCCGGTGGCAAGCCACCCGTCCGGGTTCAGCACGGCATCAGAAACCATGGCTCCCCGCACCCAAAGCTCCCCATCGGGTCGGAGGTGGAGGGTGGCATGGGACAGCGATCGCCCTATGGAATTAGGCTTGGTCGCGCCTTCCCCGGGAAGGAGGGTCGTGATTTGGGAGGCGGTTTCGGTCATGCCATAGGTGGGACATAGGGGCAGCCCCAGGGTCGCGGCCCAGTGACGCAACTCAGCCCCGAGGGGAGCCCCCCCCATGAGAATGCCCCGGAGGCGCTGCCAGGGCTCCGGTTGACGGTCAATAAGGGGGCGCAGCCGCCACAGCATGGTCGGCACCAAAGAACAGTGGGTAAGGGGGTGGGTTGCCACTGCGCGATGCACCGCTTCAGGCGTAAAGGGGACAAGCCCAAAAGGCAGGCGCCACAGCAAACTGCGCCACAAAATCGCCTGCCCGCCAATGTGATAAAGGGGCAAACAGTTGAGCCAGCAGTCTTGGGCACCGATGCCCAAGCGTTCCCGCACCGCGAACGCACTGGCGCGGTGGTTGCCCATCGTCAATGGCACGGGCTTGGGGTTCCCGCTGGTGCCGGATGTGAAATAAATGCCCTGCACGGTGTCGTCGGCCGGGCGATCGCCCAGATCCCAGAGATCGTCATTCGTCCCAAGCGGCTCCCATGGGGCATCCGGATCGAGAATTAGTCGGGCCCCTTGGAGGTGACATTGGCGCTCCTGTTCCTGCAGGTGCCACCGCCGGGAGGGCAGCACGGCGATCGCCCCTACTCTTACTACGGCCAAAAGCTGCACCACCGTCGTTATCCCCGGATCTGCCAGCACCCCAACGCGATCGCCCGGCTTGATGCCCCCATCCCGCAGGTGCGCTTCCCAGCGCAGGATGCCACCCAGCACCGCCGCCGCCGACCAGCATCGCTCCGGCGCGACTGCAAAGCAGTTCCCTACCCCTGCATCTGCTGCCATAGACCGTAGTACTGCACTGCCCTTCCCAGGGCTTCATTGATGGGTAGCCGCTCCGTCCCGTAGTGGGGATCTATCTGGCTGAGCCGCAGGGCCCAGGTATCGAACATCGGCACATCCATAGCATTAGCGTCGTCGGGGGCAGAACCAAGCACCTGCCTGGTTCGAGCTACCGCCTCGGGTAGGGTTTCTTGATGTCGCCAACAGGCTGCCAACCGGGGCGCTCCAGTGCGATCGCGCACCGCCGCAAAGCCAAACAGCCGACACAGCAGGGGACGCACCCCATAGACACTGCAGCGCCCCTGGGTGCCATCCTCGGACTGGGGCTGGTACATCAAGCACTGGGGGCTCCGCGACTCCGCGAGGGCAGCAAGCGCGCGTTCTGCCTGGCCCTGGTGCACCAACCATCGCGCTAGGGGCAGCACCTCCAGCACCGTTGCCTCCACCGCTGGACTCAGGCAGCAGGCGCCACATCCCGGAGGACAGACCAATCCCGATGCTGCAGCAAATGCCGCAGTTTGCCGATCCATCTCGGCATAGAGCGCACCGATGGCATCAATTAAGGATTCCATATTCCCCAATGTGGGACTCGCTACGTGGTTCTAGCATCCTGGTTCTAGCACTATGGGGAGCGCTCCGCCGCCGACAGGGAAAGGGAGGCACTGAAGCGCTCTGCTAGGGCTTCAATATCTTCACGACGGGCCAGAACGGCCAGCCATTCCATCGGAATTTGGGCCAAACCCCAGGTAATCCCCGCCAACCCACCGGCGATCGCCCCCACCGTGTCCGTATCTTCCCCAAGATTGACAGCCTTAAGCACGGTATCCCGGTAGGAGGTACTGGTGAGCCAAGCCCAGAGGGAAGCTTCGAGGGTGTGCACCACGTAGCCGCTGGACTTGATGTCATCGACTTTTAGCTCCGTTAAACTGCCCCGCAACACCCGCTGGTAGTGGGGCATCTGGGGGAGAAACTTCGAGTGCAGGTAGTGGCGCTTGGCGGCGGTAATGCCAAACAGATAGGCATCGTGGGGGTCGTGCCCCATCAGGGCTTGAATGGCAATGCAGGTAAAGATGCCGCAGCCCAACTGCGATCGCGGGTGGGCATGGGTAATGGCCGACACTTGGTGCACGTATTCCAGTACCGTCTCCAGGGAAACCTTGGGGTATAGCCAAGCAAGCGGTAGGGTTCGCATCAGGGAGCCGTTGCCATTGGTGCCATTGGCTGTTTCCCCCGCCCGCTCCGGTGCCACACCATTTTGCAGCCGATAGAGGGCGATCGCCGTAGTGGCCCCGATGTCAAACACCGCCCCCCGGGCCGACCAATAGCTTTCCTGCCGCCAGCGCAAAAAACTTTGGGCAATCTGGGTGATGTCGAACCCGTTGCACAGGGATTCGGCCAGGCAAAACAACAGCGAACTGTCATCGGACCACGTTCCCGGCGGCTGGTTCCAGGTTCCATACCCCCCCATATCCCGCACGGGCTGGGATTGCAACTGCTCCCGGGGGCAAAACTCCACCGGCACACCGAGGGCATCCGCCACGGCGAAGCCCCAAAAAGCCGCCAAAACCTGTGATCGTGCCACGGTCACCGCCTCATTCATAGGTGCAACGGAGATCGGCTGAGGGGTACTGGTGCCGGTCAAATTCCTGCTTCACCCAGGTCGTGCAGTGGGAGTGGGAGGCAAACATCTTCGGGGCGGCAACGTTGGTGAGGCTATCGGGCAGGTAGTGATCGTAGTACCAGCGCCCCCCATCGCCGTGGATGACAAACAGGTGTTGGTGGTAGGTGTAGCGATACTTGAAGTAGTCGAATTTCCCCTCGTACCCCGACACGCGCTGCAGGTGATTTTTGGCAATCAGCACCGCTTCCTCAAGGCGATCGCTGCACAAAGCTGCCGGATTCAAGGCCCGGTGGTGATCGCCGCGATCGCCCAACTGGGACAGCAGCCCGTAGGAAAAGACCGACTGCTGCTCAAATCGCGCCAGCACAAAGGGAATGATGAGATATCCGCGGTAGGAAACCGACTTTTCGTAGATAAAACGCGGCATAGGCTTCACTCATGACTTAGCAAACCAACCGGAAATCGTCTGTCCCACCTGCCGAAACCAGGGGCGGCGCTCAGGCGGACGCACGGCAAGAGTTACCTCCTCATCGGCAAATTCCTTTAGGCGGTACCCGTACTCCAGCGTATCTTGAAATTGACGCAAAACAGGATAAAGCCGGTAGGTCCCCTTTCTGAGATCCGCCTCGTGCTGAAAAATTGCTGCCGCAATTTGGCTGCTGCGCTCCACGGCCATCGTGCCCGCGGGAACCCAATCCCGACCCGGAATCCGGATAAAAATCTGAAATTCCGGCAGTCCCTGCTGCTGCATCTCCTCAAACTTACTGGCAGCCTGCTGGCGGCGCTGCTGTTGGGGTGTGGGTTGCTTTTTGCGAGGCTTGCCCGAGGGCGGTGTGCCGAATCCTTTAGCCACAGTGCTTCCTATGCATTTCAATCTAGCCCCAGAAGTTTAACGGGTTTCCCCCGGCAAAAACAAGAGAACCGCGATCGCCCGTGGCATAATGATGGACGATCAACAGCAACCACCTTAAGAACTATGTCACAAGGGCAAGGATTCGGCTTCGGCGGCTTTGGACTCGGCAAGATGAAGGAAGCCTTCCAAAAAGCGCAACAGATCCAAGAAGGAGCTAAAAAACTCCAGGACGAACTCGAAGCAATGCGCCTCACTGCGGAAGCCGGTGGCGGTCTGGTCAAAGTTACCCTCAGTGGCAATCAAGAGCCCCAGTCCATCGAAATTGCTGACGAGGCGATCGCCCAGGGTCGGGAGATGCTCGAAGACCTCGTGCTGACAGCCATGAAAAACGCCTACGAGCTTTCCACCTCCACCATGAAGCAACGGATGGAAGAACTCACGGGTGGACTCGGACTCCCCGGCACCTAGACCCCATGGCAGCTTTGATTGGGCGTGTCTTCGCCACCGAGTCGCGCCCCAGCACCCCCGACACCTTTCACTTTTGGACGGAAGTCAACTCCCCCGTAGGCATTGGCACCATCGTGCAGGTGACTGTCCCCCAGCCCACCGCTCGCAACTTTGGCAGCCAAGCAGCCCAGGAGTGGCACATTTTTGGCATTGTTGTGGAAGCCCAGGGCTACACCGATCTGGTGTCGGCCCTTTTCGATTTTATTGGCGCTGACCAAAGCCCCCAGCTGGCTGATGAAGCACCTACCCAGCGCCCCGAGATCCGCGCCTTCAAAGCCGCAGTGCTGCGCATGGAGCCGGAGGAACCCCTCCAACCCGTACCCATTGGCCCCGTTTACCTAGCCGACGATCCGGCAGTGTTGGTATCCCTGCGCATGGATGAATACGTCCATCGGGGGCGGGGGATTCCCTTGGGAGTTTATGTCAAGGGGGGGATGTGCTCACCGGTTTATCTGGATGCCGATTTTCTCCTCGGCCCCGAAGCCGCCCACCTCAACATCACGGGCGTTTCTGGACTGGCCACCAAAACTTCCTTGGTGGAGTTTTTATTGAAGGGAATCTTCAGCCACTACTATCCCCAGGATCCCGAACGCGGCGTGGCAGCGGTTTTCTTTAACGTCAAAGGGCCCGATTTGCTCTACCTCGATCTCCCTCCCACGGAAGCCGCGGCCCTCAGCCCCGAAGAATTGGAGATGTACGACAAACTGGCGATTCCACCGACGCCCTTCGAGCATGTCACCTACTTTGCTCCCTACAAAGCCGATGGCTACAACCTCAACACCCTGCGCACGGCACCCGAGTTGATGCACAACGTGCGCCCCCTCCAGTGGGGGCTGCGGGAAATTTTTGAATATACCGAAGTGCTGCTCAATAAGGACGATGTGGATGCCAAGGCCGATGCGGTGCTGTCGCTGATTGAGGAAAAGGTGATTCGCAATCCCCACGCCGAATATACCCACGGCATCAAGGTGACCAATTTCACCCGCCTAGAGGAATGGTTTCGCAGCATTATTGAGGATTTGGAGGCGGAAAATAAGCGGGAATGGCACAGCCACAATATTGCCACGCTCTACAAGGTGCGCAACCGCCTGCTCAACATTACCAATCGCTGCCGGGGTCTGGTGGGTAATGGCGATGCGGTGTTTGATTTGCCCTGGGGTCAGTTCCAAAAAAATCATATCTACGTGATTGATGTGGCCAATATGGAGCCGACGGCCCAGGATTTGGTCTTTACGCGGGTGGTGAGTAAGATTCGCGAGCAACTCGAAGCCAATGCCCTCGGAGTGGAACGGGTGGTGATTTTCGTCGATGAACTCAATAAGTATGCTGCCGCCGATGGGGGGGATACCTACCTCAAGCGCACCCTACTAGACATTTCGGAGCGGGGGCGCTACCTCGGCGAGGTGCTCTTTTCGGCCCAGCAGTTTCGCTCCCAAGTGCAAAAACGCATTGTCGGCAATTGCGGGACGGCGCTCTACGGGCGGATGGATATGGACGAACTGGCGACGCCGGGCTACAGCACCCTTTCGGCGGCTGTCAAAACCAAGCTGTCCACACTGCCCAAGGGAGAACTAATGGTGCGCCATCCCCACTTTACCCAGCCGGTGTTTCTCAAGTTTCCCCGACCGCCAGTGATGCGGGGTCAGGATGGGCGATCGCAGTTTCCGCCGCGGCCCGACTTGCCCTTCGCCGAGGCCATGGTGTACCGGTTGCAGGTGCTGGATCGGTGCCTATCCCCGGTGCAGATCAAAGAGGCGATCGCCCTGGTGGATGAGGAAAGGGTTCTCAGCGTGATCAACAAAATTGAGCAGGAACGTCCCGACAACATCCTCGGCTTCCTCAAGCAAGCAACCCAGAAAACGCCTACCCGCCCGCCCAACCCCGTTAAGGTGCAGCCCATGTTTGAACTGGGCGATCGCGAAGAAGATCCCTACGGCGACTAGTTCAACGGCGATCGCCTTTGGAACCCCAACCGCGACGTTTTTTGGGGCACCCATGAGGTTTCGAGGAGGGCGATCGCCTTCGGTGCTGTGGACTTTGCCGCCCAAATCCATGGGAAATGTAATGGCTGGGCTAAGGAAAACCAATGGTGCCCCCTGCTGCCCTAGGGACATACTTAGGACACAATTGATCGACATAGGGTGAAGGCCAACACAAGGAGAGGGAATGTCTATGTTTGCGCAACTGTCAGAAAAGCGAATGCATTGGGTTCGCTGGATCCTGACCGGAGGCTGGCTGCTGGTCATTGCTTCCCTGTTTTACGACCCCTGGACGCCAGCGCTCACGGCACCGGATCACCCCTGGAGTCCGCTGCGGCTTACGGATACCTGCATCCAAGTTCAAGGCACATGCCTTTTCGAGCAGCCCTATCCCCTGGGAACAACCCTTTTTTGGGGCATTATTGTGCCTTCGGCTATTTTTATCCTGCTGGTCTTTGGCCATGAGCTGTGGCGGCGCATCTGTCCCCTCTCGTTTTTGTCCCAGATTCCTCGAGCCCTAGGCTGGCAGCGCCAGTTCCGGCGCGAAAATTCTAAAACCGGCAAAGTGCGCTACGAGTTAGCCAAGGTCGAGAAAAATTCGTGGCTGGGGCGAAACTATCCCTACGTCCAATTTGGCTGGCTGTTTGTGGGGCTGTGCGGGCGCATCCTGTTTTTCAATAGCGATCGCCTGGTGTTGGCGGGCTGGCTAATCCTGACCATTGCGGCGGCGATGGCCGTGGGGTACTGGTATGGCGGCAAATCCTGGTGTCAGTACTTCTGCCCCATGGCACCGGTGCAGAGCATCTACAGCGAACCCGGCGGATTGGTGAGCAGCAAGGCCCACACCAGCGAACAACCCATCACCCAATCCATGTGCCGCACGGTGCTCCCGGATGGCAAAGAGCAAAGCGCCTGCGTCGCCTGTCAGAATCCCTGCATTGACATTGACGCCGAACGCACCTATTGGCACAGCCTCAGCCAACCTGAAACTGTCTTTCTACGCTACGGATACATCGGTCTGGTGCTGGGCTACTTTGGCTATTACTACCTCTATGCTGGTAATTGGAACTACTACTTTTCTGGAGCCTGGCTGCGGCAAGCCGACCAGCTTTCCTCCCTCTTCGCTCCCGGACTTTACCTGGGGGGGCAGGTCGTCCCGATTCCCAAATTGATTGCCGTTCCCTTGGTTCTGGGCGTCAGTACGGCCTTTGGGTACTGCGGTGGACTGGGGCTAGAAAAGTGGCTTCGGAATCTCGGTCGCCAGCATCAAGCCCCATGGAGTCCAGAAACCCTCCGCCATCGTCTATTCACCCTCGGCACCTTTGGTATTTTCAACTTCTTCTTCATTTTTGGCGGCCGTCCCCTAATTCAACTGCTTCCGTGGTCAGCGGAGCATCTCTACGACACGGTGTTGGTCGCGCTTAGCACTCTGTGGCTGTACAAAACATGGCGACGCAGTCCTGACCTCTATTCCCGAGAAAACCTGGCGAATCGCTTTCGCAAGCAGTTGGAGAAGTTGCAATTCAATATTTCCCAATTTCTGGAAGGACGAACCCTAGGCGATCTGAATACCCATGAAGTTTACGTGTTGGCTAAGGTGCTTCCAGGATTTACCCGGGAGAAGCGGCACCAGGCATACAAAGGGGTTGTGCGGGAAGCCCTAGAGGAAGGTTATGTGAACTATTCCAGCAGCTTGGAAATGTTGCAGCAAATGCGCCGCGAACTAAGCATCACCGACGATGATCACCGCGTTGTCCTTGAGGAGTTGGGCGTTGAGGATCCGGAATTGCTCAATCCCGATCGCCAGCGCAGCCTAGAAAATCAGATTCGTTTGACGGGCTATCGCAAATCCCTAGAACGGTTGATGTCCCTACAACGGCGGCAACCCGATCGCCTGGCATTTGAGCAAATATCCCTCCAAGATGCAGCGGCTGTGGGCTCCCTGCGGCGGCAGTATTCCATCACACCCCAGGAAGAGGAATGGATTCTGCGTGGCTTTCCCGGTCAGGCCAGTACCGTCGCCAAGGCGGAGTTTTTGCTCACCCAACTGCCGGAACTGATCAACTGCTACCGCGCCCTCAATCAACCGATGCTGCACGAGCACCAAGCAGTACTGGCATTGCTGCGGGAAAATATGAGCCACAAAAAGGAATTGGTGGTGCGATCGCTCCTCGAAACCCTAGCCCTGCTCCAGAACGATCCCGCTGCCCTTACCATTGCCCAGTCCCTTCAGGAGGCATCTCCGGCGGTCTTGGTCACCATCCTAGAGCAGGAAGATTGGGGCGATCGCTTGCCGCCAAACATTTTGCAGTGCTTAACCAGACCCGGAGCCACACCCGTATTCTGCTCCCTCGATTTTTCCCCCGCTGCGATTTTGGGATACCTCCACAACCTCCTGCTGGAGCCAAACCCCACAATCCAGGCCGCTGCCCTCTACATGATCGCCCAACTAGACCAGGAATCTGCCCAGGCGATCGCCCGGAGCCGACGCCATGAGTTCAACTCCCCCATTGTCCAGGAAACCATTGACCTCCTTCGCGCCCAGGAAATTGCCCTATCCTCGACCAATCTCACCCTGGAGCAGTTTCCCATGCTGGAGAAACTGGTCTATCTCTTCAATAGCGACTTCTTCCATCGCATGCAGAGCGAAACCCTCATCGCCCTCGCGGAGCGCGCCGAGGTGCGGATCTATCATCAAAACGCCCTCATTACCGAGGCGGGCGATACCTGCCGCGAGCTGCTTCTCCTCATTGAGGGGGCTGCCAAGATCCACTACCAAACGGAGTCGGGAACTCGGGTAGAGCAGCTCCATCCCGGACAGACCCTTGACGAGCTAGAAGTTCTTGCCCACAGCAATTCCGAAAATACCATCATTGCCGATAGCGAAAAAACGCGCATCATCGCCATCCCCGTAGATACTTTCGATGACCTTCTCGATCACGATTCCGATTTCGCCCGGCGGGTTCTGGAATTGGAAAGCCGCCAGCTCCAGCGCCTGATGCGTTCCCAATAAAGATTCTGTCCCTGCCGGGGAAGAATTTAGGAGCGGCAAAGATATCAGCTCATGTACTGTTACAGGTTGGCTGTGCCGGCTTGCCGCTTGGTTTTCGTTCCTCTTCGCAACACCCTAGGAGCTTGGGGTTTGCTCGGGCAGAAGGCACTTATCCGAATCGCACCCGGCTGGCCCCGCTTCGATGAGATGCCCGAAGTCGTGATAGTTCAGGCGTTCCTGAAAGTCATCCGTGCGTCGCCGCTGACGGACAGCCGCCTGCTCTGCTTCGTAACGCTCCCGGGAAATCGGCTCAAAGGGCAACCGGGGGAAGGTTTGAAGGTCATCAAAACGGGCCAATAGGGCCGCAGAAATATAGCCGTGATCGCCCTGAATCGCCTCATAGATTAATGCTCCAAGGGATTCGATCTCCGACTCGCGCAACTCAATGGTGGCCGAGGTGTTGTGGGTGGTATAGCACTGCTGTACCTGCATGTAGAAATCAAACTGGGCAGCGGCGGAGAATTGGGCAATGTCAATCGTGTCGGCCCCCGGAAGGTCAGCCCAGGACACAGCAACGGGAATCTCGATCAGCCATTCAGTGCAGCGGGGATCAAAGGGGTCATGGAGCAGGTTGCCCTGTTCATCCTTATCCGATTGGGAGGGCACCAAGTTATAACCAAAATCTAGGCAGGCTAGGGCCACGGGATCGTTCTTACGGCAGGTGATGCGCCGCAGGAAGCGCTGAGCTTTGGGGGGGTGCCAGCCGGGGGAGGCACCGGTCAGGAGGGATTTCGTGCCGGAGGGTTGCACCGTCGTACAGCGGTTGGGGCGTTTGATGCCATGGCGATCACAGTAGTCCCAGACCACCTCATGCACCACCTGACACCAGGTTTCCAGATATTGCCGCTCCTGGGTCTTAAAAGCTTTTCCTGCCGCGTCTTCGGGGCGGCCCGCCTCCCACCAGCGCAGCCAATCCACCCCAAAGGCATGGACAAAGAAATCGAACAATCCCGTGAAGGAAACGCCGACGATAGGATCCACCAGCCGACTATACTGATAGCGTTCCTCCTGGAATTGATGGTGCAGTAAGGATGCCACCGACAGTGCCCCGGCGGTAAATGCCTCAGTTTGTTCGGCGGTGTTGTGGGGATCGAGTTGATTGAGGTGCACTTCGGCTAAGTTGCATTGGCCAGTCAACGTACCGCCAAAAACGCCCTTGTGGAACTCCGACTCATTGAAACAGAAGGTGTCATGGCGACCATCCAGCGCTTCGATCGAGCGTATCACCTGCCATTTACCCATAGCGGTCGGTTGATGACCGCGGCTGGTATCCACTCGCTGACAGGGAATGTCTGCGCAGTCGGTGATTTGCAGATACCACAAATCTTTCTGACGAATTCCCAGGTTGGTCGCTTCTCCTGCCCGAGCCATCAGGTTAATGGATGAACGAATGCCACATTTCAGCAGCAACAAATAGACCCGATAGGCGCGATCGTAGTCCGATAGATAGAGGCGCACACCACCGGTTGCGGTTAGAGAACCATCCGCGTCAATCAAGCCCGCAATGAAGTGCAGAATTGCTTCACGATTCCAGCGGGCGATCACCTCAAAGGGTTTAGCCGCTTGCTTCAGGGCCCGCACTTGTTCCGGATCAAACTCTTGGTTGAAGCCGGTGTAGAGCAAGCAAGGAGTATCGGGGTTTTCTGCATAGAACCGAGGTTGGCCCGATGTGCGACCCGCAATTGCTAATTCCTTCTCGTAGCTTTTGACTCCATAGAGCCGAAGTTGAAGTTGGGGCTTGCCATGCGATTGACAGAGGGAGCCATCCCCAACCAATTGCCCAAGGGTGTAAGCCCAAATCGGATTAATCGCCTCGCCATCCCGGTGGTCAATTTGGAAGGGTTCCGTATGGAGGACATATTTCAGGTTTGGCACTTGGTCAAGCAATTCAGCCGTTGTCCGTTCTTGATAGCTCTGGCCAAAGCGATCTTTGACAAAGAATCGGTGGCCTTCTGTGACATCCAAATGCGTACCATCTGAAAAATTCACGCGGAAGAGCGCCCGATGACGACCAGTTAGAATCGGCGTGACAGAACTCCATTGCCGCCCATTCCAAATTTCTACGCATTGCCCCACCAGAGATTGGATTTCATGCAGCCCATCACGGGTAATCAAGAACGTATTCCCCGCAACACAGTGAAAATTAGCGCCCAGGATTTCGCCGCAGGGATTGAGTCCGTAGCGCTGGAGTCGATGATGCAACTCCCGATCCTCCTGGGGGTGGCGGGCATGGCGGCGCAACCATTCCTTCGCTTGGGGTTCACCCCGGACGTAGGTAGCCAGAAAAGCCTGCTTCAGTTCCTGGGTGGGGATCAAATCAGCATTGGCCCGGGCGATCGCCTCCCCGGCCCACTGAATCGCGCCTTCACCGGAGTAGTACTGCTTCCGCACGGAGGCAACGCATTCTTCGAGGGTAGGTTTATGGCGAAAAACCCGGGTGTGGTTGGCCATGCGCAGGGCATCCCGCTCGGGGTCGATCCGCCAATTACCGGCCGCGTCCTGTTGCCACAAATTATCCTTAGCCGTGGCGGCAGCCCGATCTTCGGATGAAAATTGCCGCATGCCGGCACTGCGGCGAATGTTGCCAGCCACGATGCAAATGGCGGCTTCGTCGATGAGCAAGCAGCACTCTACGGAGTTTAGCTGCCGGCCCACGGCCCGGTTGAGAATGGCGGCGATGCGTTGGTAGAGTTCCGGCAACTTCACGGGATTGGCCACGCCCCCAAAGCCCTGGAGCGGTTCCCCAGAGGGTCGCACATCGCTAACGTCCACCGTAACGGCGATCGGCCCGGCAAATTGGGGGTCGCTGCTGAGTTCCAGGAGTGCCGTATAGGAGCCTACCCACCCCTGACGGCTATCGCCAACGGCAATGCTGACGTGCTGTCCCTGGATGGTCACGGTGGTGCGATCGCGCCGCTTCTCGGCTGGCGTCGCGCCGATGCTGCCGGTTACCGTGACCTGGAGCGGATTGCGGACTGCCGGTAGCTGGGCAATGTACTCGGGTTGAAGAACAGCGCCCGTGCCGCACCCCTGCATTGCCAAATCCATCATCAAACCAAAGGCGCGCCAATCGATGACGTTGGTGCTGGTGCAGTTGTAGCTGCCGTGGAAGTTTTCGGGGCGCTCTAGCCAGGGGGTGCCCCCCACCCATAGCCACCGTCCCGAGGTTAGGGAGCGCAGGTGCCGCTGCATCCGGTCGATCAGTTCCTGCTCCTTGGGAGTGAGCCGACCCAGCTTGGCCAGTCCGGTGATGGTGCGATCGCACACCTGATCCCAATGTTCCCGCACTCCTTGGTGCTTGCGGCTGTAGGTGCGATAAAAAACAGGATAGGCGGCGGGCGCAGCTTCAGGAAAAACGGCACGGGTAGGGCGGGGAAGTTCTTGTACCATGGGACGTTGTACTATCTCGTTGTGGAATCCAGGGGTTGTGTATTAAGGCAGTGCAATGCTTTCCTGAGCACTATATCTAGTGTAGTGAGTTGCAGAATCCTAGCCTACTCCAATTTGGCAAAAGATACCATAGAAATCAAAAACCCAGGGTCGGTGGAAGGTTAGTGGAGTCATGGTCAGCCTATTTTTAGTCACCCACGGCAGTCGGAATCCCGCTTCCTGGACGTTTCTACAGCACTTGGTCGCTACCGCGCGATCGCTCCATGACTCCCTACCCATCGGCGGCGGTTGCCTAGAGGGGCACCCCCAAGCCCTAGAGGAGCAAATTCAGATCTTCTGCCACGGGCTGTCACCCCACCAATCCGTGCTCATTGCCCCAATTTTTCTGCTCTCCGGCGTGCACACCCATCAGGATATTCCCGCCGCCGTGGCGATCGCCCAGTCCAACGTCGCCCAGACCCTCCACATCCTGCCCCCCTTGGGGCACTGGCCGG
This sequence comes from Cyanobacteria bacterium UBA999, assembly GCA_002291895.1. Lineage (GTDB taxonomy): Bacteria > Cyanobacteriota > Cyanobacteriia > Pseudanabaenales > Pseudanabaenaceae > UBA999. Next base: position 38,017 of record DBAX01000106.1, on the reverse strand, counting down.
AAACCAAAGCCCTGATCCAGTCCCTGATCCCCCCATCCCCTACGCTCCTGCTTACCCATGGCAGCAGTCGTCCCCAAGCCCAGGAGGAATTCCGTCACCTGTGCGACACCTTGCATTGCCTACCGGCTTCCTGGCGCATGGAGCCGTGGCTGAGCGATCAACTCCGCCGCTACCCCCAAGCTGCGGTTCTGCCCTACGCGATCCGTCCCTTACCCGCTGAGATCGCTACGCAGGTTCTATCCCTCGGAGGCACCCTGCTTCCCCATCCCCTGCCCCCAAAGACCATGGCCGATTTGGTAATTCAGCAATATTCCCGATCTATAAAGCTGTCCCACCCAGTAGACTAGGGTAGTTTACTTACCAGGCATGCCCCAGCCACGCACTGTGATTGCTCGCTCTGCCCTCCTTGTTGCCGGAATGGCGCTATTGTTTACAGCGCGGGGTTCGGCGCTACCTTGGGTACTATTTGGACTTTTCTTGGGGTTGACGTTCCGCCCCCGCCCCCCCGTGGAGAGTCCGGTTCTAGAGCATTTGGGTGCTGGAATCCTGCTGGTTACAGGCTGCCAAAACGTTGCCTGGATAAACCCCATGGCCAGCAAGCTCTGGCGTACGCCCAAAGATCAGCTTTTGGGGCAGCCCCTATCTTCCCTTGCCAGCGACCTTGTTCCCCTAGCGGTCAATGTTTGCCAGGAGCCCCACCGGATCCATACCGGCGAGTTTCCGCTACCCGAGAACCGCATCGGGCGCGCTGTTGCCACTGCTATCCCCCTCCAAGGGGCGACCGGTGTCCTTCTCCTGGTAGAAGATATCTCGGTTTCCAAGGCCATGGATCAGCTCAAAACCGATTTCATGACGAGCGTATCCCACGAACTGCGTACCCCCCTCACCTCAGTGCTGGGTTTCACGAAGGTTGTACGCAAGAAGCTGGAGGAGACCCTGCTGCCGAAGCTCACAGAAGATCACGATCCCAAAAGCCGGAAAACTATTAGTCAGGTGCGGGAAAATCTCTTGGTCGTCCAGCAGGAGTCCCAACGCCTCACAGAAATTGTCAACACGGTTTTGGATCTGATGAATCTGGAGTCGGGGCAGGTGGTGTGGCGGCAAGAACCCGTGGCGATCGCGGATGTGCTTGCTGCTGCCCTTACCGAATCCCAACCTCTATTTGCGGCTAAGGAGCTATCGGCGACCCTAAACATCGATCCCCACCTGCCCAAAATTACTGGCGATCCCAACCGCCTGCAGCAGATGTGCTGGCACATCCTCACCAATGCCGCCAAGTTTACTGAGCATGGGGGTCTGGTATGTACCGCCTCCCTCGCCCAGGATGGGGAGCGGGCCAAGGTTTTGTTGCAGTTTCAGGATACGGGGATTGGCATTGCCGCTGCCGACCAAAGCCTTATCTTTGAGAAATTTCGCCAGTTGGGTGATGTGCTCACCAGTAAACCTAAGGGGCTTGGGCTGGGTTTGCCCATAGCTTTGGCGATCGTCAAGCACCATGGCGGTGAGTTGTGGGTAGATAGCTGCCCGGGACAGGGCAGCACCTTTTTCGTTTCCCTACCCATCAGGTGCCCGGAGACGGACTTGGCGACGGCGCTGTAAAGCGCTCTTGGGCGTCACGGCTTTCGTAGATGCAATCGACAAAGGGCTGCTGGTCAAGATCTCCCGTAAAGCCGAAGGTGTTCATGCGATCTTTGCAATTACGAATGTCCTGCTCCCGAATGGCACCTTTTTGGAGCAGTAGGTTCCAGTTGTTGGGCAAAACCACGCATCCGGGCACGGGATCGGCCTGCCCCACGTAGACGTTGAAGGGGTTGAGCGTCACGTAAACCCGGCTGGTTACCACCATGGCCGACGAGCCGTAGTTATTGCAAAAATCCCGGCTGGGGGCCAAATTATCCAAGCGAATGGCATCCACCGTTCGGGGGGTGGGGTTCAGGGTAGAAATCGCAATGCCCACCCCTAGCCCCACGGCAAAAATAGCACCCGCGATCGCCAGTTTCACCGTTGTGGATGTGTCCGATGAAGGCGCAGAGTTCATAGTTGATGAGGAGCGACTGCGGCGTGCCATGTACAGTACCTAAATCAATACCTAAATCACAATCCGAAACAAATCCTGCTCCATCCTAACCCTAGCGCTGCACAAACCGCAGTTCCTGCTGGGTCGTCAGGGTTACAGAAAGATTGGGCTCAATGACCGTCACTTGGGGAGCCGTAACGTTCCCAAGAATGGCCCCGGCTACGGCCCCGCCAAGAATTTTTTCGGTGGATAGGACGCGATCGCCAATTACCCCAGCGAGCACGGCTGCCGTGGCGGCCCCGATGGCGGAATCCACGGCGATGGAACCAAGTCCAGTTTCCCGGGGATCCTTAATGTCGTTAATGGTGGCAGATTCGGCCTGGAGGCGAATAGTTGCTCCCCGACTGGTGAGGCTCTGGGCCACGTATTTGGAACCACCGGAAACCGGAACAAACCGCCCATCAATGGTGGCTCCGGCGGGAATCAAAATCGTCCCATTGCGATCGCGGACATCCTGCTCCACCCGCAGTTGGGCCGGCACCGTTTCCCCGGTAGGAACGTACAGGGTCTCCGCCCCCACCAACCGCGTTGCCAAGGGTTGTCCTGGGGGTAGAGAGAAGGTCACCGGGGTACCGAGGGAGCTGGGAAACCGCCGCCCAGTTCCGGTCTGGGCCAGCAATGCCGTCGGAGTCATAGCCCCCAAGGACAGGAGGCTCAAAGCAGCGATCGCCGCCCCACGCCAAACAACTACACGCCAAACTAAGTGATGCATCTGATCCTCCTTGACCGCGGTGATGAACTGTACTGCTCAGATACCCAGTTGCAGCTAGGTTTGTGGAAAGCCTAGAGAAAGAAAAGGGTAGGGAATCCCTACCCTTAACAAAGCCAAGCAATTCCTAGCCGTTATGACTGAGCACTGCCTGGGGAAGTTTCACCTGGGACAAAAGATGCTCTAGGGTCTCTCCTTCGATCACCTCTGTTTCCAGGAGCTTTTCGGAGATAGACTCAAGCAACTCTCGGTTTTGGTGCAGAATGTCCCGGGCGCGATCGTGGGCAGCCGACACAATGCCCTTGATCTCGCGATCAATCGATTCTGCCGTTTGGGGACTGACAGTGCGTCCCGAATTCATGCCCCCCAAGAAATCATTACGTCGCTGCTGGTAGGCGAGGGGGCCCAGGGTTTCACTCATGCCGTAGGTTGTGACCATTTGCTCGGCGAGTTCCGTAGCCCGTTGCAGGTCGTTGCTGGCCCCGGTGGTAATGCTGCCAAAAATCAGCTCTTCCGCTGATCGCCCACCGAGAAGGGTGGCAATTTGGGCTTCGAGGTCTTCCTTGCTCATGAGAAAGCGATCTTCTGACGGCATTTGCAGGGTGTAGCCAAGGGCGGCCATGCCCCTAGGAATGATGGAGATTTTTTCCACCTTACCGCTCCCCGAGGCCAACGACCCGACGAGGGCATGACCAACTTCGTGGTAGGCCACGATCCGCTTCTCCTGCTCGTTCAGCACCCGGCTTTTCTTTTCCAGTCCGGCTACCACCCGCTCGATCGCCTCAGAAAAGTCCGCCATCATCACGGATTCTCGCCCTGCCCGGGCCGCTAGGAGGGCGGCTTCATTGACGAGGTTGGCCAAGTCTGCACCGGCAAAGCCCGACGTGCGTCCAGCAATCACCTTGAGATCCACCGTCGGGTCAAGAATCACCTTACCAGCATGGATCTTAAGAATCGCTTCCCTGCCCGACTTGTCTGGGCGGTCTACCAGTACCTGGCGATCGAAGCGACCGGGGCGCAGCAGAGCCGGATCTAAAGACTCGGGGCGATTGGTAGCCGCCAAAACAATCACAGTTGTGCCATCGGCACCAAAGCCATCCATTTCCGTCAGCAACTGGTTGAGGGTTTGCTCCCGCTCGTCGTTGCCGCCGTAGAATCCACCGGAGGCCCGGGATTTGCCAACCGCATCAAGTTCGTCAATGAAGACGATGCAGGGGGATTGCTTCTTGGCTTGTTCAAAGAGATCCCGCACCCGGGCCGAACCAACACCAACGAAAAGTTCCACAAATTCCGAACCAGAAATGCTGAAGAACGGCACTCCGGCTTCCCCAGCGACGGCCTTGGCCAAGAGGGTTTTACCGGTTCCGGGCGGGCCGACCAACAGAACACCCTTGGGAATTTTGGCCCCAATGCGGGTGTACTTTTCCGGAGTTTTGAGGAACTGGACAATTTCTTCCAACTCAGTTTTGGCTTCATCTACGCCGGCCACATCGGCAAAGAGGGTTTTGGGGGCACTGCCCTCAACGTAGACCTTGGCCTTGCTTTTACCAATTTGCAGTCCACCGGAGGCTCCGCCGCGGTTGAAAAGCTGGAAAATACCGACAAAAATCAGCGGCGGCAGCACCCAGCCCAGGAGGGTGCCAAACCAGTTGTTCTTAGGAGCCGGAGCCGCCGAAAACTCCACCCCATTGGTTTGGAGTAAGTCCGGTAGCTTGAGGTCAAAGATGGGCGTGGTTGTGAGAATTTCGCCGCCGCGATCGCCAACACCATTCCGCAGTTGGTAGGTAATCAGCTCTTGTCCGATGGATGCTCGGGACACCTGATTGCTTTGCACTTGGTGCACGAAGAGGCTGTAGGGCACCTTGGGCAACTGGGGTGCGGAAAAAGCCGTGAAGATAAAGTTGAATGCCAGCAGTCCGGCACCAACAAGCAACAGGATATTGCCAATCTGGCGCGACCGCGATCGCTTAGGATCTTCGTTTTTAATCGCCATGACACCAATGGGGGTAAAAGTTATCCTCATTATAGATAGCGCCGTTCCGCCGGATTGCCCATGCCATGGAGGGATTGCCGAATCCCTGCTTGCAATTTCAAGACCGGTGCGGTAGTGTGTGTGGGCAAAAAGGGATGCCCTACCGCCCCATGGAAAGCGACTTGCCACTGTTGGAAGTAGTACCGGAAATACCACGGGATCTTCCATTGGCTGACCCCTCTGACCCCTCCCCCGCACCTGCTGCTGCATCAACTATTGAGCCAAGTTTCCAGGGTGCATCCATCGGGAGCCCCGGGCAGGGATCCTCAACTACCTCTCTCCCTGAAGTTCTCCAGGCCCAGTTCAAAACCCTAAACAACAAGCTTTATCTATTCTTACCCTCGCCCAAGGAAATCATCGACGAGACCGGCGAACTGCACGTGAGCCTCACTTGGGCCGAGTTACTCGAACAGCTTGAGCAGCACATTCTGGCAACCCAGCGTCAGTGGCCAGCCAATACGCCGTTCTACCTCCAAGCGGGCGATCGCCTGTTGGACAGTCGCCAGCTCCAGGATCTGATGGATGCCCTGCAACACCACGGACTGATTCTCCAGGGGGTTAGCACCCTGCGCCGCCAAACTGCCGTCACCGCTGCCACCATGGGGCTTTCTGTCGAGCAGGGCACCTTTGTGCCGGATCTCCCGGGAATCGGCGCGCGCACCTTGGCAGCCGATCCGCTTTACATCAAAATGACCGTCCGCTCTGGAACGGAAATTCGCCATACGGGCAGCATCGTGGTGTGCGGCGATGTCAATGCCGGGGCGGAACTCATTGCCGATGGGGACGTACTGGTATGGGGCAAGATGAAGGGACTGGCCCACGCCGGGGCGCGGGGCAATGCCCAGGCGATCATCATGGCCCTGAATCTAGAAGCAATGCAGGTGCGGATCGCTGATTTTATTGCTCGGGTCGATCCCCCCACCACCCAATTCTGTCCCGAAGTTGCCTTCGTCAACGCCAGTGGTCGGGGAATGCCGAGCATTCAAATTGTCCGTGCGATTGATTATTCAGCCAAACACCATGAGTAGAACCATCGTCGTCACATCGGGAAAGGGCGGGGTGGGTAAAACCACTTCTTCAGCAAATTTGGGTATGGCCCTTGCCAAACTAGGTCGCAAAGTTGTGCTTGTTGATGCCGATTTTGGTCTGCGCAATTTAGACCTTCTCTTGGGGTTGGAAAATCGCGTTGTTTATACTGCCCTAGAGGTCATTGCCCGGGAGTGCAAGCTCGATCAAGCCCTAGTTAAGGATAAACGTCAGCCCAATCTATCTTTATTGGCTGCTCCCCAGACCCGCAATAAAACTGCCATCACCGCCGCCCACATGAAGGCCTTGGTTGATGTCCTGTCCCGCTATTTTGACTATGTGCTGGTGGATTGTCCGGCGGGTATTGAAACCGGATTTCAAAATGCGATCGCCGGAGCCAAGGAAGCAATTATTGTCACAACGCCAGAGATTTCGGCAGTTCGGGACGCGGATCGCGTCATTGGGCTGCTAGAGGCTAACCGCATCAAGGATATTAAGCTGATCATCAACCGCCTACGCCCCAACATGGTCAAAACCAACGACATGATGAGCGTGGAAGATGTCCTAGAAATTCTATCGGTGAAACTCATTGGTGTGATTCCAGAAGATGAGCAGGTTATTGTTTCCACCAACAAAGGGGAACCCCTCGTCCTATCGGAAAAATTACCCCTTGCGGGAACAGCCTACGAAAACACTGCCCGCCGACTTGACGGCCATGAGGTGGAATTTATTGACCTCAATGCCCCCCGCGACTCCTTTATGGCCCGCATTCAGCGTTGGTTCACGAGGTAGTTATGATTACTCAGTTGCTTGAGCGTTTCTTTTCAGGTCGCCCCAAGGCCACCAGCGGCCAGCAGGTGAAGCAACGCCTCAAGTTTATTCTGGCCCACGACCGCGCAGCTATTTCTCCCCCCATGTTTGAGGCCATGCGCCAGGAGATTCTGGCTGTGGTCGCCAAGTATGTTGAGCTCGATGAGGATAGCCTTGAGATTCGCCTAGAGTCGGATAACCGTTACACCAGCGTGGTGGCCAACATGCCGATTCGTCCGCTCCGGGGCGAGGAACCAACGGAAGTTGCTCCCGAGTTTGCCTCCGAGGAGCTTACCCTCCCCCATCCACCGGCACCCCAGGGAAAGCCCCAACTGGACGGGGACTCCTCCCCATTGCATTAGTCGCCGATGTGTCGGTGTGAGGATCGATGGCTGAGGTTAGCCCACAATGCTTTACGCTATTGGTCTTAGCCAAGTCAATGTTCGACTTTTCCCCCCATGATGACCTTTGCCCAGTTTCAAGCCCACGCCCAGGACGGCAAGAATTTTATTCCCCTGCACCAGGAGCTCATTGCCGATTTAGATACCCCTGTTTCGGCTTGGTACCGCGTGTGCCAAGGGCAACCCTACAGCTTTCTGCTTGAGTCGGTAGAAGGTGGGGAACGAATGGGGCGCTACAGTCTGTTGGGCTGCGATCCCCTCTGGGTGCTGGAAGCTCGGGGCGATCGCACTACCCAGATTTGGCGTGATGGGCGCCAGGAGCACCACACCGGCAATCCCTTTGCAATTGTGTCCAGCGCCATTGCCCCGATTATTCCCCTGCTGCTGCCGGGACTCCCCCCCACCCTGGGCGGCTTGATTGGCTACTGGGGGTACGAACTCATTCGCTGGATTGAGCCCCGCGTCCCCGTCCATGGGGCCGCACCCGGAGATGTTCCCGATGGGATCTGGATGCAGATGGATAGCTTGCTGGTGTTTGACCAAGTGCAGCGCAAAATTTGGGCGATCGCCTACGGTGACCTGATCGCCTACCCCGATGCCGCCACTGCCTACCACCATGCCCTCCAGCGCCTAACCACACTCCTGGAACAATTGCGATCGCCCCACCCCATTGCGCCTATGAACTGGGTACCCCCCTCCGACCGACCGGCGATCGCCTATCAGAGCACCTTCACTGCTGAGGATTTCCAAGCGGCGGTTATTGCTGCCAAAGACCACATCCGCCAAGGCGATATTTTCCAGGTAGTCCTCTCCCAGAGACTGACCACCGCCTTCAGCGGCGATCCTTTCGCCCTCTATCGCTCCCTGCGGGTGATCAACCCATCCCCCTACATGGCGTTTCTCCACTTTCATACCTGGCAACTCATTGGCTCTAGCCCCGAGGTTCTTGTGAAGGCGGAAATCAAAACGGAGGCCGGCACCCGCCAAACCCACTGCACCCTCCGCCCGATCGCCGGCACCCGTCCCCGCGGCCTAACCGTTGCCGAAGACCAAGCCCTAGCCCAGGAACTGCTCTCCGATCCCAAGGAAACCGCCGAGCACATTATGCTGGTCGATCTCGGTCGCAATGACCTCGGTCGCGTCTGCGTTAGCGGCAGTGTCTGCGTCGATGAATTGATGACGATCGAGCGCTACTCCCACGTCATGCACATTGTCAGTAACGTCATCGGCACCCTCAAGGGCGATCGCACCCCCTGGGATCTGCTCCAAGCCTGCTTTCCCGCCGGCACCGTCAGCGGTGCCCCCAAGATTCGGGCTATGGAACTGCTGCACCATCTCGAGGGTCAGCGCCGTGGTCCCTACTCCGGAGCCTATGGGTACTACGACTTTGCCGGCCAGCTCAACACCGCCATTACCATTCGCACCATGGTGATTCAAAACGGCCACGCAAGCGTTCAGTCCGGCGCGGGGATTGTGGCCGACTCCGACCCCCAAACCGAGTACCAGGAAACCCTCAACAAAGCCAAAGGCATGCTCGAAGCAATCCGGTGCCTTTGCGATTCAGAAAAGCTAAGCTAAGATAGAAAAGCACATTTTTCGTCCCCACAGAAGCCCATGGCAGTCCCTAAGAAACGCACCTCAAAAGGTAAGCGCAACCAACGCAAGGCCGTCTGGAAGCGCAAAGCTACCGTTGCCGCCCAAAAAGCCCTTTCCCTTGGTAAGTCTATTCTCACTGGGCGCAATAAGGGATTTATCTATCCCGGTGCCGAGGAATCTGAAACCGAAGAGTAGTAGCGCTCCCCACCCCTCCTAAAACCTATGTTTGATGAACTCGCCGAACGCTTTGAATCCGCATGGCGCAAGATGCGCGGCACCGACAAGATCTCGGAAAGCAACATTCAAAGCGCCATTCGCGACGTTCGCCGTGCTCTTTTAGAAGCCGATGTGAACCTCCAAGTTGTCAAGGGGTTTATTGACGCCATCTCCCAAAAGGCCCTAGGGACTGGGGTGATCAGTGGGGTGCGCCCGGATCAGCAGTTTATCAAGGTTGTCTACGACGAACTGGTTGCTCTGATGGGCGGTGATAACCAGCCCCTTGCCGTTGCCAACCCTGGCCCAACAATTATTTTGATGGCTGGACTCCAGGGAACCGGTAAAACCACTGCTACGGCCAAGCTCGCCCTCCACCTGCGCAAACAGGAACGCACCTGCCTCCTCACCGCCGCCGATATCTACCGCCCCGCAGCGATCGCCCAGCTAGAAACCCTAGGTCGCCAGATTGACGTCCCGGTGCATTCCCTAGGGAACACCGCCAATCCTGTGGACATTGCCCGCAGCGGCATCGAGCGCGCCCGCAGTGAAGGTTTCGATACCGTCATTATTGATACGGCGGGTCGGCTGCAAATCGATCAGGACATGATGGCCGAGCTGCGCCAGATCAAGGACATGGCCCAGCCCCACGAAGTTCTTTTGGTGGTAGACGCCATGACCGGGCAGGAAGCCGCCAACCTCACCCGGACATTCCACGAGCAGATTGGCATTACGGGCGCGATTCTCACCAAACTTGATGGCGACACCCGCGGCGGGGCAGCCCTATCGGTGCGCCACATTTCGGGGCAACCCATTAAATTTGTCGGGGTGGGCGAAAAAGTTGAAGCCCTCCAGCCCTTTTACCCCGAGCGCATGGCTTCCCGCATCCTGGGGATGGGCGATGTGCTCACCCTCGTCGAAAAAGCCCAAGAGCAAATCGACCTCGGCGACGCCGTTAAGCTGCAAGAAAAGATCCTCGCTGCCAAATTCGACTTTGACGATTTTCTTAAAAACACCCGGATGATGAAGAACATGGGCTCCTTTGGCGGGATGCTCAAGCTTCTACCGGGCATTAAGATTAACGACGCCCAACTGCAGCAGGCAGAGCAGCAACTGAAGCGCTGCGAGGCCATGATCAATTCCATGACCAAACAGGAACGCCAGGATCCCGACCTCATTGCCCGCAGTCCCAGCCGCAAGCTGCGCGTTGCCAAGGGTTCGGGCTTTACTGCCCAGGACGTTACCAAACTGGTGGCTGATTTTCAAAAGATGCGCACCATGATGCAGCAAATGGGGGCTGGTAAAATGCCAGGTTTTCCGGGCATGCCGGGAATGCAACCGCCGCCGGGCCCCTCCGAAGCCGCCTCGCTCTACGGCAATAAGAAAAAGAAAAAAAAGGGCTTTGGGGAACTTTAGGTTGAACGGCTTGGGTGCCGCCTGCCGCTATGCCTAGGCTGTTGCCTAGAAGTTATTGGGGTACCAAAACATGCCCTTAATGCCCTCGGGATCGGCACTGAACCCCAAACCGCGGTAGAAATCCACCACATGGCTGTCGGCAAAGAGGCTGATGTTGCTGATGTCTGCCCGTCGCAGTTCTCGAATTACCTCCTGCATCAGGCACTTGCCCAAGCCCCGTCCCTGAAAGGTTGGATGCACCACCACATCCCAAATTGTGGCATTAAAAGCATGATCGGAGGTGGCACGGGCAAAGCCAATGAGCCGCCAGTAGGTGGCAGTGCGCCGCTCCCAGAGGGAAACCACCACGAAACTATGCTGTAGCGCTACGCGCACCTTCCGCAGGGGACGCCGGGCCCAACCCACAGAATCACATAGGGTTTCCAATTCGTAGAGGTCAATGTCGCGATCGCTGCTAAAAAAAAACTGCCCATTACTCTGAGGCACAGGTCGAAACTTTTGCTTTTTCGCACTGTCACTAGCGTCGGCATTGAATAAATTCCAGAAACCCATTGATAACGGCCGTGAACGACTTTAGTTTAGAATTTTAACCAGTGATTGGCTGGCTTCCGGTGTCGGAAAAATGTATCTATCCTACTGTCTACTGATTTTATCTTTAATTGGCTAAACCCAATGCAATTGCCCCGCGGAGGCAGGATATGACTACCGGACTCAAAAATTCCACCATAGAACTGCTGCGGCGATTTAACCAAAGCTTTCCACAATTTTATGAGCAGTACGCCAGCACGGAGGTGCAGATGCATAACCTGCGCCTGGCCTACCAGATTTACCAAACCCAAGAGGCAATCATTGACCTAAAAACGGAAGGCAATAAGACTATTTTTAACTTTGCCTACCGCAACCAGTCTTTTTTACTCAGCGATATCTTTGGGGTATTAGCGGCCTACGGATTGACCATTCACGAGATGGAGCTTTACGGGCAGATTCGGGCACCCATGCTGATTTTCCTCAAGCTCTCCCTCACCCGCGCCAAAATGCCCCTCACAGCCAAAACGGCGGAGAACGTCCATAAGGCTGTCAAGGAAACGCTCATGGGCCGCTTTGAGGTGGAGGAAATGCTGTCCCTGGAGTTTAATCTCAACTCTGGATTGAAGCGGGTGCAGATAAGTTTCCATCTCGACCGGGTCTATAACCTGCCGTCGCTGATGATTGAAGCAGATAACCAGCAGGGCATGTTTTATAAGATCATGCATGCCATCTGGCAGGAGGATCTGCTGGTGGTGAGTGCCAATCTGCTGATCTGGAAGGGGCGCACCCGGCTGATTGTCTATCTATTGGGCCCCAATGAGAACCTCATTCCCGAGTACTTGGGGGAAAAAATTGCCGAAAGTTTGCAGCTCCGGTTGGCGATGGAGAGCTAGGGGCTGCTTAGCCGTTGGAGCGCGCGCTGAACTGCGGGGCGATCGCCCCAGCCGGCATAGCCCGCGTAGTGGCAGGTAGTGTGCGCATCTGCCAAGTACACATGGAGCACCCCAGCGGCGTTGAGCCACAGGGATAGGGAATGCCCTTCGGGATAGCGGCACTGTAGGCGGGCCCTAGGGAAGTCTCGAGGGTGGCAGTCGGTAAGGGGTAGGGCATGGAGGGCGGTTTTCAGGTGTCCGAGGGGCGTAGGGTCGGGAGGGGTACTGGTGGGCTGGTGCCAAAAGGCTTGCACGGCCGCACCTACCTGGGCATGGCGGTTGAGAATGGCATGGCTTAGCCCCCGCAGGCAAATCCACCGGGCATGGGAAAACTGGGTGGCAAACAGGGGGACGGTGCCGTCGCTGCCACCATCGAGATCGCTGGCAATGCTGAGGGTAGGAATTTCGGCGGCGATCGCTTCGGCCAGCGGTCGGCGGTCACGCCCCAAGTCCCGGGCTACGAGGGGAAACGCCCCTAGGGGATCGAAGAGGCGACCGAGATCGGAACCCCCTACCGGAGAACCGATCACCACCAAGCTATGCACCCGCGATCGCCACTCCGGATGACGGGTAAGTAACTCTATCCAGATCAGTCCTCCCATGGAATGGCCCATAATGCGCACAGGCAGATCGGGGTACTGGCGCAGAACTGCGGTTGCCTCCGCTTCCACCTGCCGGATCCGTGCCTCCATGGGGAGCCATGTGCGCCACCACCCCAGATCGGGCGTGCAGAGTACGGCGGCATCGGGAGCGATCTGCCGGGCCAGTCCCGCGAGGCTGTGATGGGTGTCGGCCCAGCCGTGCTGGGCAAACAGCACGTAGGACATGGGCTACTTGCGCACCAGCTTTTTGCTAAGCTTCCGCAGCCGCACGGAGGTAGGGGTAACTTCCACCATTTCGTCGCCGCCGATGTATTCCAGGGCCCGCTCTAGGCTCATCTCAATGGGTGCCTGCAACTGCACCAGTTCGTCACCACCGGCGGAGCGCATGTTGGTGAGCTGCTTGGTTTTGCAAACGTTGATTTCCAGATCCTGGGGTCGGTTGTGCTCGCCGATGATCATGCCCTTGTACACTTTGGTGCCAGGAGTGATGAAAAACACACCGCGATCCTCGGCATTTTTCATGGCATAGAAGGTGGCATCCCCTTCCTCGAAGGAGATCAAAACCCCATTGCGCCGGGTTTCCACATCCCCAGCCATGGGGCGATAGTCCTGGAAACTGTGGTTCATGATTCCTTCCCCCCGAGTAAGGCGCATGAATTCTCCTCGGAAGCCAATTAGTCCCCGGGCTGGCACCACAAACTCCAGTTGGGCCCGACCGTTGCCGGACATCTGCATATCCTGCATTTCGGCCCGCCGCTGCCCCAGCTTTTCGATGCAACTGCCCACGGAGTCCTCCGGCACATCCAGCACCAGCAGTTCGTAGGGTTCGCATTTCTGCCCGCCAACTTCCCGAAAGATGACTTGGGGTTGGGAAACCTGAAATTCGTACCCTTCCCGGCGCATAGTCTCGATCAAAATACCCAGGTGCAATTCTCCCCGACCGGAAACGGCAAAGCGATCGGGGGAGTCGGTTTCCTCAACCCGCAGGGCCACATTGGTTTCCAGCTCCCGCATCAGGCGATCGCGCACTTGGCGGGAGGTCACAAACTTGCCTTCTTTGCCGGCAAAGGGGGAATCGTTGACCACAAAGGTCATTTGCAGGGTGGGTTCATCCACCCGAATCATCGGCAGGGCCTGGGGTTCGTTGGGACAGGTAATGGTTTCGCCAATGTTGGCATCGGCAAAACCGGCGATCGCCACGATGTTGCCAGCGCTGGACTCCTCCAGTTCGATGCGCCGTAGCCCATCAAAACCGAACAGTTTGGTGATTTTACCCTTCACCAAGCTGCCATCTTCGTGGATCAGCGCCGCCTGCTGCCCCGACTTGATCGTACCGTTGTGCACTTTACCGATGACGATCCGCCCCAGGTACTCGGAGTAGTCGAGGGTGGTCACCTGCAACTGCAACGGCTTGGCAACATCACCTACGGGCGGCGGTACGTGGCGCAAAATGGACTCGAACAGGGGTTGCAGATCCTTGCCCTCGGTTTCCAGTTCTTCTTTGGCAATGCCCTGCATCCCCGAGCCAAACAAGTAGGGAAAATCGCACTGATCGTCGTCGGCTCCCAACTCGATGAAGAGATCCAAAACCTTATCGACGGCGCGCATGGGTTCAGCTTGGGGGCGATCAATCTTGTTTACAAAAACAATGGGACGGAGCCCTTTTTCTAGGGCTTTTTTGAGCACAAAGCGGGTCTGGGGCATTGGCCCTTCGTTGGCATCGACGATCAGCAGGCACCCCTCAACCATCCCCAGCACCCGTTCCACTTCGCCACCAAAGTCGGCGTGGCCGGGGGTGTCCACAATATTGATCAGGGTTTCACCGTACCGCACCGCCGTATTTTTAGAAAGAATCGTGATGCCCCGTTCCCGCTCCAGATCGTTGGAGTCCATCACACAGGTTTCGACCACTTCGCCCGTGCGGAATACCCCCGATTGCTTGAGCAGGGCATCTACGAGGGTCGTTTTGCCGTGGTCAACGTGGGCAATAATGGCAATATTGCGAATAGGCAGAGACATAGGGGTGCACCCGAAAAGCTTTTATATTTCTTCATCAATTATGACGGCAGTTGGGCCTAATGGCGCAGTTCCATGCAAAATCCTAGGTTGGGCAGCCGCGGTGCGATCGCAATACTGCCCGATGGGAATGCCCAAAATCCTGGGGACAAATGCCCATGAAAAAAGCGGGTTTCCCCGCTGGTAATTGTTCAATGAAACAATTGAGACGCCCCCATAGGTTGCCACGAAGTCCCCATCCCGACATCAGCAAAATAGCGCAACTAGGCCCTAGCGTTTTCGGTGATCCATCGCAAGCGGGCTTCGGCAAGCTCCAAGGTGCCCATCATGGCGGGGCTGAAGGGGGCTTTTTCGGAGTCCAATTCCTCTAGTTCCCGTCCGTAGCCGAGTCGGCTGATGGTGCCCCGCAGGCGATCGCTCAGACAGAGGCAAACGGCACGGTAGAACCGGGCAGAAAAACTGCTGTCCTGCTGCAGCTTGGTCGTCAGTTGGGCGCGGGAAACGGCCAGCACCGTGGAGGGCTCCTGGGCCCGCACCGTGGCCAAGGGGGTGCGCGTGTCTATGAAAGAGACTTCGCCCACAATTTCGCCTGTTAAAATCCTCGCAAGAACCTGTTGGTTATTTGCTTCAATGGACACGCTAAAACTGCCAGATAAAACAATATAAAGCGCATTGATACCCATACCCTCTTGGATTAAAACCTTGCCGGTGTCGAGGGTTTCTTTTTTTCCCTTTGCCAGCATCCATTCGAGGTCGGTGCTGTCTAACTCGCTAAAAAATAGCAGTGCCTTTTTCATGGGGGCGTCAAAAGTTATTGATATGGAGATGGTGTATTGTGTCAGGAATTACCTAAAATCACTGCAAACTTAAAAATTTTTCAAGAGCTTGGGTCAATTTCGGGCTCCAACGGCGGATGGTTTTAATCCAGTTGAGATCGCGATACCGTCTGTCTAGGTTTTCTACCGACACCCAGTTGCTTTCGGCCTCACCCCGTCTGTTGTCTTGCCACAGTACCGCAGTGAGGGCGGCCCGCACATCGACGAAGTTGGGATACTTGCGCAGGATGCCGCGCATTTCTCGGATTGCCGCTTCGGTGCTGCCCAATTCATAGAGGGCGATCGCATGGTTAGCCCGGGCCATGGCCTGGCGCGGATCGGCTTGCATGGCCAACTCAAAATCCGCCTTAGCTTCCTCCCAGTCTCCGAGGCTGCCCTTGGCATTACCGCGATTGTTGAGGGCCCCCGCATCCTTGGGATTGAGCTTGAGGGCTTGGTCGTAATCGGCGATCGCCTCCTGCCAGCGGGATAGCCCTTCTAAAGCCGCACCGCGGTTGACGTAGGGGTCGGGGGCACTGGGGGCTAATTCAATGGACTTGGTGTAATCCCCGAGGGATTCTTCGAGCTTGTTTTGGCTTACCTTGGCATTGCCCCGATTGCTCCAGGCGGCAGCATTGTCGGGGAATAGGTCAATAATGCGGGTCCAGTAGGTTTCGGCGGTGGGGTAGTCTCCCTGCTCCGTAGCCGCAAAGGCCTGCTCCGAGAGTTGATTGAGCTTCTCAAGGGCATCTGCCGGAACTATCTCGGTGCTGCCCTCTAGCGCTAGGGCCGGTGCCGCAGCAGACCCTAGCCAGAGGCAAAGGAGCAAAAAACAAGCAATAAACCAGCGCATGGATTTTTTCTCCACAGGTACCTGCCTATCCTAGAACGTCTGCTCCCGGTGGTGTCCCCAAAGATTCCCGGACTCCCTGTTTCCTTTCCTAGCTCCGTACTCTGGGGACATCTCATCGAGAAAAAGAGCGGCAGGCAAAAAGGCGGTAGGATAAAGCACATACCGCATGTGACGAAATGTTTTAGGAATGGACGTCTCAGGGAACTTAACGGTGCAATCGCTAGTGGAAATGCTGAACCGCTTCAGCACCCAAAAGTTCACGGGCAAAATCAACCTCCACGGCACCTCAGGACGGTTGACTACTCTTTACTGGCAATCGGGGCGGATGCTCTGGGCATCGGGGGGTACCCATCCCAATCGACGGCTGCGCCGCTATCTCTCCCTCCTGGGGTTTAAGGTGGATGCCAACGGCATTTCTCTGCGTCCTACGGACAGCGGCCACGAGCAACCCGAATATCTGCTAATGACGGTTTTGGTGCGGCGCAATGCCATCACCCGGGAACAGGCGATCACGGTAATCGAGGGCGTGATTGGGGAGGCGCTCTTCGATCTGATCCAACAGGCGATCGCCGCTCCCATTTACCACAAAACCGAATCC
This sequence comes from Cyanobacteria bacterium UBA999, assembly GCA_002291895.1. Taxonomy (GTDB): domain Bacteria; phylum Cyanobacteriota; class Cyanobacteriia; order Pseudanabaenales; family Pseudanabaenaceae; genus UBA999. The sequence continues at coordinate 21,393 of DBAX01000106.1, read as the reverse complement.
CGCAACGTCATCGACACGCCCATGACCCTTATGAGCGTTCCTGCCACCCTCGAACGGATACTGAAATTTTGGCGTGACTGGCAACGCCACGAACTAGTAGATATTTCCCCCAACTTTGCCCCCGTCCTGCAAAACCTGCCCCAACTTAAGGAATCCGCCGCGCCCCAAGCCTACAAGGCCCTAACGACCCTGATCGATGGCAAGCACACCCTCTACGAACTGGCGGCCATGCTGAAACGGGATTTATTGCAACTGACCCAATCGTTGCTGACCTATTTCCACCGTGGACAACTTCAGTTTGTCGAGCTAGCCGATGCCGCCGTGGTGGTGCGCATCCCCGAGGGAACCCGCCTCCCCGACCCGCGCCAGGAAGCACCAACCCAACCCAAGGTAAAGCGCCCCCTGATTGCCTGCGTAGATGACAACGTTCAGGCGGCCAAAATCCTTGAGCAGGTGGTGTCCCGGTTGGGCTATGGTTTTGTGGCTATTACGGATTCGCTGCAGGTGTTGCCCAAGCTCATTGAGCACAAACCGGATTTAATTTTTTTGGATGTGGTGATGCCGATCGTAAATGGCTATGAAATTTGCACCCAGATTCGCCGCGTCCCAACGTTTAAGACCACACCGATTATCTTTTTAACCAGCAATGATGGCTTCGTGGATCGGGTCAAAGCCAATCTAGCGGGGGCAAGCAACTTTTTGTCTAAATCTGCAACCTCTGAAAAAGTTTCGGAAACGCTCAAACGCCACCTCCCCTCCTAGCGGACTTTGGTTGTGCCGGCGTAGGCAGGTTATAGAATTATGAATGTCCCTCCTCCCAGGTGCCATGACCCCAGTGCCCCGTACTTTCGACCCCCAAGGGCTGCTGCATTCCCAGCGGGCGTACTTTGCTTCCGGTGCCACGCGGGACTACGGCTTTCGTCGCCAGCAGTTGGTAAAGCTCAGTGAAGCGATCAAAAAATATGAGCCGGCCGTGCTTGAGGCCCTGCAGCAGGACTGCCGCAAGCCTCCCCTAGAGAGTTTTGGTTCAGAGGTATTACTCACCCTTTCCGAAGTGCGCTACGTACTCAGGCACCTGAAGGGTTGGATGCGATCGCAGCGGGTAGCAACGCCCCCCAGTCAGTTTCGCGCTACGGCCACAATCGCTCCCGAACCGAAGGGAGTCGTGCTCATCATTGGGCCCTGGAACTATCCGTTTCAGTTGGTACTGATGCCCCTGATCGGGGCGATCGCCGCCGGGAATTGCGTGGTGTTGAAACCGTCGGAACATGCACCGGCAACCTCTGCCCTGCTGGCCCGTTTGGTGGCAGAAACCTTCGCACCCCACTACATTACGGTGGTGGAAGGGGGCATTCCCGAAAATCAGGCGTTGCTGGCCGAGTCCTGGGATCATCTTTTTTTTACGGGCGGGACGGCGATCGGTCGGATTGTGATGGAGCGCGCTGCCCAGCACCTAACTCCCGTCACCCTAGAGTTGGGAGGAAAAAGCCCCTGCATTGTCGATCGCACCTGCAATTTGGCGGTCACAGCCAAGCGCATTGCCTGGGGCAAGTTTATCAACTGCGGGCAGACCTGCATTGCTCCGGATTATGTCTTGGTGGATGCGGCGATCAAGGAGCCTTTGGTGGCAGCCCTAGGGCAGACCCTACAGCAGTTTTATGGAGATTCTATCGAGCACAATCCCGACTACGGCAGAATTATCAACCGACGGCAGTTTGAGCGGCTTATTGCCCTGCTGCCAGAGGCAACGGGGGAAGGGGTGGTGCGCTTTGGCGGGCGGCACCGTGGGGAGGATCTGTTCCTAGAGCCAACCCTAGTGGATGGTCTCGACGGCCAGTCCCAACTGATGGCAGATGAAATCTTTGGCCCAATCCTGCCCATTGTGACCTATCAAAACCTAGAGGAAGTACTGACCCAAGTGCGATCGCGACCGCGCCCCTTGGCACTATATGTTTTCTCCCAGGATCGCCCCGTGCAGCAGCGCCTGACCCAGGAGCTTTCCTTTGGCGGAGGGTGCATTAACGACACGATTGTCCATCTCAGCTCGCCCGAAATTCCCTTTGGTGGCATTGGTGCTAGCGGCATGGGACGCTACCGCGGCAAATATTCCTTTGAAACCTTTTCCCACTACAAAGGCGTATTCAAAAAAGCTCTGTGGCCCGATTTGCCATGGCGCTATCCTCCCTACCCTAAGAGCCTGGAGTTTTTACGGAAGTTGGTGTGAGATGGTTGACTCAGTGTCTGCTGCCATTTTCAGGCGGAGACGCGCTTTAATTACTCGATCAATGAGTATCAATGAGTAATTGATGGATCGGGTAAGGACAGAACCTTGGAGGAACGATGGTGTACGGAGCAGACCCAAGGAACAAACATCCCATGCAGGGATTTCCCCAAATTTGTTTTATCAAAAACACGGTATCCAATCCCAATATCATCATTGGAGACTACACCTAATACGACGATCCCGAAGGTTCAGAACATTTTGAACGCAACGTTCTCTATCATTTCCCATTTGTGGGCGATCGCCTGATCATCGGTAAATTTTGCGCTACAGCCCGCGGTGTCACGTTTATCATGAATGGGGCCAATCACAAGATGGATGGTTTTTCAACCTACCCATTTTCGATTTTTGGCAATGGCTGGGAACGCACCGAACCCCGACCGGACACGCTGCCCTACAATGGCGATACCGTTATTGGCAATGATGTCTGGATTGGCTATGGCGCGGTGCTTATGCCAGGGGTGCACGTGGGAGACGGCGCGATCGCCGCGGCTAAGTCCGTCGTGACAAGCAATGTTTTGCCCAATACCATTGTCGGCGGCAATCCAGCCAAAGGTATTCGCCAACGGTTCGCGGATGATGTGATACGCGCATTACTGGAAGTGGCTTGGTGGCATTGGGATAGTGCCAAAATTACGCGCAACCTGGAGCACATTCTTGCCGCAGACCTTGAAGCTTTGCAGACCTGTCGGTAGCAACTTCTTGCTAAGTCATCTTCCTGTAATTTGCCCAGTGATGTTCCTGGACACTAGATAAAAAACAAAAAACCTCTCCATCGAGCTAGGAGAGGAATCAGGCGAAATCCCGATTTTTTCCGCGCGATCACCGACCAGTGCAAATGGTGCGCGTCACTCGGCAGTCGCTGCCCACCCGTTGACAGGAACTGATCGCCGCGGATTGGGACAAGCTGCGATTGGCACCCCACCCCGTGCCCACGGCACCCTCGGAGTCCTCGGCAATGCTGCCGCAGGCGTTACGGAACCACACCAGTACACGGCAATCTCCAGTCTGGGCGGCATTTTCGCACTGATTCATGGCCTCAATTTCCGCAGCACGGCGGTTGCCATAATTCCACGAAAAACCTTGACGCCCAGTGCGTCGCGAATGGGAAATGGCTCCGAAGAGGTTCTGGGCTTCCACCGACGGTACGGACAGGGAGAGGGGAGCGACGAGAGCCGCAGCTAGCATCACCTGACTGCAAAAAGAACGAAATTTCATAGATTTCACCCCTTAATTAAGTGTTGCGATTATGTTGCGATCATGTGTTGCACGTGCAAAGCCACCAACGACGCATCCTTGGGGAGTGCGTGCGGAAAAAGGTACCCCATAGGAAGTATTGACGCTTCTAGCGACCCGTGTCAAGGCAAAGGAACGCTGTAGAAGGATTTCTTAGCGCGCGGACGGTCTCACCCCGGCATTAATGAATTCTGATGGGCTTGCGGCTTTCTTCCGGGGCCCCAAGGTGATGTTTTTGGATCAAAAGGGCGATCGCCCGTTGAAAGGCAAGGCCGCCGTCCGTTGGTAAGGGGGGGCAGGAACCCAGGCGATCGGCAATTTTTTGGCGGGCATCGGGATCGTGCATGAGGTGTAGTACCGTCGCCGCATAGTCGGAAGGAGATTTTACCACCAGCTCGGGGCACTGGTGTTGGCGCAACAGCCAGGCACTAGCTCGGTTATACCAGCGCCTTCCTTCAAGGCAAATGGCAGGAATGCGAAGGTTAAGGGACTCGGCGATCGCCCAGGGAGAACCCATGGGATAGGCATCCAGACACAGATGCCCCTGGGCGATCTGGGAGCGCCACTCGGCATAGGTTTTGGTGGGAATCAGGGCAAAGCGATCGCCCAAAACCCCCGCAATATCCTGGTGACAGACAAGGTAATCGTTATAGCGGTTGAGGGAAGAACCAACCAAAAAGCGAAAGCTCAGGGGAACCTGGGCCTCGCGCAAAATCCTATGGAGCAGTTGCAGCAGGGGATGGTTCAGGGCGGGCATTTCCCACGGGCAGAGGAGCACTAGGGTATCCGACGGCGGCGGCGGAGGCGGCGCATCCCAGGGGGGAACGGTAAACTCTAGCCCAGCATTGGGTAACAGCACCAAACGTTCGCCATAGCACTGCTCGGCACCGCGCCCCACTTCCACATCCCCGCCGCTGATGAAGTAGTCTACCTGGGTTCCGGCGGTAGTGGCCGGGTGCCCCAGACAGGCAACCTGAATCGGCCCCAGCCGCTGATGGGCCAGCCACAAACTTTCGCGCGATCGCCCCACTTCGAGGAAGCACACCACCATGGCGCTCCGCTCCCCCAGTACCTCAAGGTGCAGTTGCCCCTGGGCATCCATCAAAATCGATACCGTCCGAAACCCCGCCGTCGCCGCCGAGGGCACGCCGAGGTGCCAGAGATCCACTTCGTAGTGGCGGCACAGACCGATCACCCAACGGGCAAATCCCCGGTAAATGGGGTGATCGGGATGCCAAAACTGGGTAACGATGGCGATCCGCTGCGGGTTGGGTTTCCCCGCCGGAGGGCAGGAGGCCGCAACGCCGTATTTTTGCAGTCCGCGGTGGATTTGCTGCTTGAGAGGGCGCTCCCGCTCCCCATCAATGGCCGTGGCATGGGTATACAGTTCGGCAAAATGATCAAGAGGCTCGAAGGCCGGCTCCAGTTGGGCCAGGTGGGCACGGATTTTTTGGTACGCGGTGCGATCGCCCAACCCCGAGCCCCATCCCGCTAAATAGCGACTCAGCCAGAGGCTAGCCAGCTCTTTGCTGGTGGCAAATAGGGGCGCCTCCGGTAGTTCGATGGTGTTGCGGGCCGAGTAAAGGGTCAAAATTTTGACGTAGTTTTGGGGCTGCACCCTCAGCATCGCCAGGTGGGCGTCGCAGTGCCTCAGATCGGAAATTGCCAGCAGATTGGCAATGGTGTGGTTGTGGTGAATGAAGGTGGTGACGTAGCGATCGCCAAGGACGTAGTCGGGCTGCAGAAACAAGAACAAAAACGTTGCGACAAAAACGTTGAGGAAGTACCGTCCCTCAACGCTCAGTTCTAGATAGGTAACCGCTTCAAAATGATCCAGCACCCGCAGGATTTTCTCAGAAAGCTGGTCATACCGCCGCAATTGGTAATCCTCAAGCCACTCCCGGGGCTGCAGGTGGATCGACAGGTCGTTGTTCATAGGCGATGGCACCGTTGCGGCACACCCAGGGAAGTGCGGGATGGCACCTCCCTAGGCTAGGGGCAGCGGCAAGGAGCAGCTTAGGCCGATGGCGTGGCTTCGGTTTTTTTGGTGCGCCCGTTGGTTTTGGTTGTCCCTTCCTTTTTTTCCGGCGCAAGCACGATCCCGACGTGGCGCTCTGGAGCATCGCTCGGCAGACCGGAGAGAAACTGCTGTACCCCCCGGCGCAGATGCTGTTCTATTTGCTGCGCCAAGACATCGGCATAGCTTGCATCGTCCGGGGCGATCGCCGCACCCTCCAAGGTCGTTCGCAGGGCAATACCTTCGGCAGTATTCTGCACCCACACGGGCATCACAAAACCCACGGCATGGAACCGACCCGAGGGCGATCGGCGGCTGCGGAGCACCCAGCGCACCCCGAAGTGCCAATGCTGCTCCTGGAATTCCGCCAGCCGCTCCAGGATCGAGAGGTTGGAGCGATCGAGGTCGAGCCGCTTGCCCCGGTGGGGTTCGGCAAAGCTGAGGTACTCCACATCGTCCGCATCCCACTCCAAGGTATTCGCTAGGAGCCGAATCCAGCTATCGGCAGCAGTAAGGCACGCTTCTAGGGTTTGTTGGTACTGATCTAAATCGGTCAAAAACTCTTGGTGTAGCTGCTGATACTTCGCCATAGAAACTCCTGTGCTGGGGAACCCCTTGATTTTAGGGGGCGTGGGGGCACAACCCCATCCGCAATCCCTAAGAAAACCTGAAGAAAACGCCAAACCTAGGCGCGTCCCGGTAACCGTGCCACCCCGATCATCGTAATGTCATCAGATTGATCGCCGTCGCCAATGTGCGTGAGCACCTCGGTCTCCAGGTGGTCGAGCATCTGCCCTACCGAGGCGTAGGGCTGGGATAGGGTTTGGCGCAGGCGCTCCTCGGTGTAGAAATCCCCTGCTTTGCCTCTGGCCTCAGGAATGCCATCGGTGTAGCCCAACAGCATATCCCCCGGCTGGAAGTAGACATGCCCAATCTGAAATTGCCCATCCTCGTCAAGTCCCACCGGGGGGCCCGTGGAGTCAAGGGCAGCAGCGATCGCCCCGTTACGCAGCAGGTAGAGGGAGTCATGCCCACCGTTGATGTAGGAAAGCACCCCGGTTCGCGGACTCAAAACACCGAAAAAGAGCGTGGCGAACATACTGAGGTTGCTGTGGATGCTGGCGACGTAGGCGTTGGTCATCTGCACCGCCCGCAGGGCATTGATGTGATCGAGTTTGAGCATGAGGGGTCGCCCCTTGCCATCGACCAAGTCCTTGAAGGGCATCTCCAAACCGCTGAGGGGGGTTTCCTGGGCAAAAACCCGCAGCAAACTGCGAAACAGCGCCATGAATAGAGCCGAGCCCACCCCTTTGTCACAGACATCGGCAATGGCGATCGCCACACCACCGCTGGGTAGGGCAAAAAGGTCGTAGAAATCACCGGACACCTGCCGGGCCGGATGGAACTTAGTCTCCACAGCCCAACCGGGAATAGGAATGAGGCGATCGGGCAAAAAGTTGCGCTGAATCCGCCGTCCGTTATCGAGTTCGTGGCGGATTACGGCGGCCCGCAACTCGCGGTCATGGAGACGGAGTAAGGTCACCGAACGCGCCGCCTGCAATGCCAGAGCCGTGAGCAGTTGCAAATCCCGGGCGGTAAATTCTATGGCAGGGTAATGGTAAAAGTTAATCACCCCCACTACCCGGTCAGCGGCAACCATGGGCACCGAGATCATGGAGCCTACCGGAAACTGCCGCATCAGAAACTCCCGATCCTGGGACACATCGTTGACGATTTCGCCCTTGCCACTGCGGAACACACGCCCGGTGATGTCCTGGTCTAGGGGCACATTAGGCGTAGCGATCGCCGCCGCACCGAAGGCATGGATGGGTTCGAGTCGCTCCGTTTCCGGATGCCAGAGTAGGAACGTGCCGCCCGTCGCCCGAACCAGCTTTTGGGATTCCTCAAGCACAAGCACCGCTAAAACTTCCAGACTAAAGCACCCGGAGAGCTTTTCCGAGAGGCGGTAGATCAGATTCAGTTCCCGATACTTGTCGAGGGTTTCGGCGGCGAGGTCTTTTTTTTCCCACTCCAGATTCAAATACTGCTGCAAAAGGCTGGCGGCCAACTCGGCCCGCTCATCGCCGCAGACCCAAAACGTCTCTTCGCCAGCAACCACCGGGTAGCGCCGCGCACCGCAGTAGTGCCCATAGAGGAAGGTGCCATCGGCATTGATGATTGCGCCTCCGGTAATTGCTAACAATTCCTGACAGAACTTAGACCCCTCGTGGCGTTTCAGGAGTTTGGCAACGGTCTTGGTGGCACTCATAGGATCCGCGGGGAGGTTATTGCACCGAGTATATCCCTGGAACCCCAGATGGCGCCGGTATCGGACAAAACACGCTGACTGGGGGAAATCCAAGGGCCCCAGTATCCCGCGCTAAAATAAAAGCATTTCTTGACGCGTTGGTGCGTGGCGGCATATCCATGGCAGAGGCAATGGCAGAACCGGTAGTAGTGGGTCTTTCGGGGGGGGTTGATAGTTCGGTGGCAGCGGCACTGCTCCATCGGGCAGGCTATGCTGTGACTGGGTTGACCCTCTGGCTGATGCGGGGCAAGGGGCAGTGTTGCTCGGAAGGTCTGGTGGATGCGGCCCGGATCTGTGCCCAACTTGGTATTGCCCACGAGGTGGTGGATGCCCGGGAGCAATTTGAGCAAAATATTATTAACTATCTCGTGACTGGCTATGCCGCGGGCTACACGCCCCTACCCTGCTCCCGCTGCAACAAGGCTGTGAAATTTGGCCCCATGGTGGCGATCGCCCAAGAACGCTTTGGCGTTGATCGCATTGCCACGGGACACTATGCCCGGCTGACCTGGGATGAAGTCTCAGGGCGCTATCAGTTGCGGCGGGCGGTGGACTTGCAAAAGGATCAGTCCTACTTTTTATACGAAGTGCCCCAGGCAGATTTGGCCCATTGCCTGTTTCCCTTGGGAGAGCGTACCAAGACCGAAACGCGGCACATTGCTGCGGAGTTGGGTTTGGTCACGGCCGATAAGCCTGAGAGCATGGATCTGTGCCTCGTGGAAGCCAACGGTTCGATGCGGGCTTTTTTAGACCGCTACCTGCCGCGGCAGCGGGGCAAAATTGTGGATACCCACGGCAACATTTTGGGAGAACACGACGGCACCCACCACTTTACCCTGGGTCAGCGCAAAGGTCTGGGGGTAGCGGCAGCCCATCCCCTCTACGTGGTGTCCCTCGATCCGGTGCAGAATGTGGTCGTCCTGGGCGATCGCCAAGCAGCGGAATCCTGGGAGTGCACCATTGGTGAGGTTAATTGGGTCTCCATGGCCGCAGCAACAACGCCCTTTACGGCCCAGGTTCAGGTGCGCTACCGCACCCCGGCGGCCGCGGCAACGGTGATTCCCCTAGAGGGCGATCGCTGCCGTATCGTTTTTGCGGAAGCCCAATTTAGCATCACTCCCGGGCAGGCGGCCGTGTTTTACCAAGCCGATGCCGCCGGCGATGTATTGCTTGGGGGCGGTATCATCGAAAAACCGTCGGCCTAGTTGGGTCGGTGGTGGTATGGTTACAACCCGTGGATAGAACCCTATGGCTGAGTTGGTTGAATTAGCCCAAGAAGTTGCCCGGCGGCGCACCTTCGCTATTATTTCCCACCCCGACGCTGGGAAAACAACCCTAACGGAAAAATTGCTCCTCTACGGCGGGGCCATCCATCTAGCCGGGGCAGTCAAGGCTCGGGCCGCCCAGCGCCATGTCACGTCCGACTGGATGGAGTTGGAAAAGCAGCGCGGCATTTCCATCACCTCCACCGTAATGCAATTTGAGTACCGCAACTACTGCATCAACCTGCTGGATACGCCGGGGCACAAAGATTTCAGTGAAGACACCTACCGCACCCTAGCCGCCGCTGACAATGCGGTGATGCTGGTCGATGGAGCCAAGGGGCTAGAAACCCAAACCCGCAAGCTGTTTGAAGTGTGCCAGTTGCGATCGCTGCCCATTTTCACCTTCATCAACAAAATGGATCGTCCCACCCGGGATCCCCTAGAACTGCTCGATGAAATCGAACGGGAACTGGGCTTGGCTCCCTACGCCGTCAACTGGCCCATCGGTACCGGCGATCGCTTTCGGGGCGTGTACGACCGCCACAGCCGCACCGTACATCTTTTTCAGCGCAGCGCCCACGGGCAGCGGGAGGCCCAGGTAGCCATTTACACCATCGACGATCCCGACCTCAGGGATCTCATCGATGCCGACCTCTTCCAGCAACTCCACGACGACCTGGAGATGATCGAAAATTTGGGGCACCCCTGGAACCGCGACCAACTGCATCGGGGCAAGCTGACCCCCATCTTTTTTGGCAGCGCCATGACCAACTTTGGCGTAGAACTCTTCCTCAAGTCGTTTCTGGAATCTTCCCTCGCCCCCTGCCCCACCCCCAGCACCACGGGAACCGTAGCTCCCACCGATGGCGATTTCACGGCCTTCGTGTTCAAACTCCAAGCCAACATGGATCCCAAGCATCGCGATCGCATTGCCTTTGCCCGCATTTGCTCCGGGCGCTTTGAAAAGGACATGACGGTGCAGCACGTGCGCAGCGGTAAAACCATTCGGCTGTCCCATGCCCAGAAACTCTTTGGTCAGGATCGGGAGGCGATCGACGTCGCCTATGCCGGGGATGTGATTGGCTTGAATAACCCGGGGACATTTGCGATCGGCGACACAATTTGCCTTGGCCCCAAGCGGCAGTTTGCGGGCATTCCCTGCTTTTCGCCGGAACTTTTTGCTTACCTGCGCAACCCCAACCCCTCTAAATTCAAGCAGTTCCGCAAGGGTGTGGCCGAAATTCAGGAGGAGGGCGCGATTCAAATTATGTATTCCCTGGACGATGCCAAGCGGGATCCGATTCTGGCGGCCGTGGGGCAATTGCAGTACGAAGTTCTGCAGTACCGGCTGCTGCAGGAATATGGCGTCGAGACGCGCCTCGATCCCCTGTCCTACTCCCTGGCCCGCTGGGTGGTGGATGGCTGGGATGCCCTCGAAGAAACCGGCAAGTTGTTCAATACCATGGTGGTAAAGGATCTCTGGGATCGGCCGGTGCTGCTGTTTAAGAATCAATGGAACCTAGAGCAGGTGCTTTCCGACCATCCCAAACTCAAGCTCGCGGCGATCGCCCCGGTACTTAGCCTCGAAGGAGCAACACCCTAGCCATGGCCCCGTCGCCCCAAGGTGATGCCAACGATGCTGCCCGCTACTGGGAGCAGCGCTATCAAGCCGGGAGCCAGCCCTGGGATCTCGGTCAGCCAGCCCCTCCCCTCCGGGCGATCGCCCAGGAATTTCGCGCCCAGAAGATAACGGGAACCATGGCCGTGCTCGGTTGCGGTCGGGGGCACGATGCTCTGCTCTTTGCCGCTGCTGGCTTGACGGTGACGGGCTTTGATTTTGCGGCCACGGCCGTTCACCAAGCCCGCAGCCTGGCCCAGCAGCACCAGCTTCCAGTCACCTACCACCACCAAGATATTTTCACCCTCGACGCGACGTGGAATCAAACCTTTGACTACGTCCTAGAGCACACCTGCTTTTGTGCGATCGCCCCCCACCAGCGTCCGGATTATGTCGCCCTCGTGCACCGTCTCCTGCGTCCCGGCGGTCGGGTTATCGGCCTATTTTTTACCCACAGTCGTTCCGGCGGCCCCCCCTACGGCTGCTCGGTGGCAGAGCTAAAGGCGCTGTTTTGTCCCCCGCTGCACCTGATCTCCCTAGAGCCAGCTATCCATTCCATCCTCTCCCGCCAGGGGGAAGAGCACGTGGGCTACTTTCAGAGGTAGCGGCGAATTTCGGCGACCAAGACCGAAAGTGGTAGCGTCATGGCCAAAATGTCGGTGATGCCATTTTTGAGGGTGGGGGGGTGGGACTGGGATTGCAGCACAAGTACTGGACAGTTTTTGGCAGCCCGGGGGCGGTCGAGGGCCAGGATGAGGGGATCTAGCGGCCCAAGGCTATCGCTAACGAGCACCAGGCGCGGTTGGATGCCCGTCGGTTCCTCGGCGATCATGGTCAGGGCCGTTTCCAAATCCGGCAGCCAGCACACATGGATGCTGCGGAGATGGAGCGCCGTGCTCAATGCCTCGTAGACCGGTGCATCGGCGGCAATGAGCAGCACGTCCACCATCAGCTTGCTGTTGGCCATGGGCAGGGGAACCCAACCTACGGGCAGGATGGCATTTTGAAACAGGTGCTGCGACTGGTAGCTCGCGGTCAGGGCCCGGGCATAGAGGGCGGATAGGGTTTTACCATGGGTAGGAAATTGGGCTACGCCGCCCCAAAGCATACGCTTCTCGTTACCCAGCACCTCCGCTAGACGCTCGATCGCATCGGCCTGCTGGCTGCCGTAGAGTCCAGCGATCACCTGACCTTGCCAGATCACCAAGCTATCTTCCTGGCGCAGGGCCTGCTGCAGGCATTGCCAAACTGCAGTGGGGGCATCGGTTTGCAGAACGGCGACACTATAGGGCTGTTCGTGGCGCTGGGCCAGGTGTAGCAACCGCTGCATTGCTTGGAAAGGAAAGGAATCAAGACAGGTTCGCTCCCGCAGCGATCGCCCGTAGGCCAGGAGCCACTGGGCCAGTTCCGGGGCAGACCACTGGGGATCGAGGCCCACGGCCGCGGGAACAGGGTGGCGCGATCGCACCAAAAGTCCGTGGTGACGCCAGCGGGGATCGCCGCCTAGGTTTTGGACCCAGGCAACCTGATCGGACTCCAGAACGATCAGATCCACCATCTCGGGGGATAGATCCCTAAAAAGGGCGCTGCCATGGGCCACGGCAGTCAGCACCGTCCCCGGCATCAGGGGCTGGAGGGTGCTCACCCAACGGGCAGCATCGGCCCCAACCCAGGCCAGCCGCAGGGGTGGAGCAGGGGTCACCAGAAACTCCAAGCAGGCCATAACCTGTTCCGGGGGCGTTTGGGGTGGCAGGCAACGGCGTTTGGGGTGGGGGGCAACGGCGGCGAAGTCCGCGGCGGGCAGCAGAAGTACGGCGGGCAGGTCGGGAAGGTTGGCGGTTTCCGTAGCGAGAATAGCGTCGGATCGTCGGGCGATCGCCCCCCAATCGGGGAGATCCTCTACTTCCCGCAGGGCGAAGTGCCAAAAAACCGCCAGTTCCTGGATCTGGGCCCGATAGTCCGGGGGCAATTCCTTTCCCACCAGCCATAGGGTTTTGGTAAACAACACGGACACGGCACAGTCCTGATACTGGGTGATCGCCACACGGATCGTTGGTAAGTGGTGCCCCAAATCGGCGATCGCTAGGGTTTGCATCCTGCTGAGGCGCTCCAGCCACAGGGAAGCATTGGTGAGCCCCATGGTGCGCAGAATGGCTGATAGCCCTAGCAAAGATTCCTGGGCCAGACTTTCGGCGGTGTGTAAGGGAGTGCTAAGGGGCTGGTGCACAAAGGATTCTAAAACCGTAAGGTGGTGCCAGCATCGCTCCTGGAAGTGCTGCCAAGCCGGGGTAGGCAGTTGCTGGCGATCGCCCTGTTCCGCCGGAGGCGCGCTCTTGGGATCCAGGGCAGGATTGAGCCGATAACCCTGCCCGTAGAGGGACTCAAAGTAGTCCTCCCGTGCCCCCGCCCGCCGCAATTTACTGCGCAGCGACCTGAGGTGGGACTTCACGGTATCTTCCGTGGGCGCATCCTCCGCCGTCCAGACCTGCTCGATGATGTCAAAGCGGCTATGCACGCGGTGGGGGTAGCGTAGGAACAACTCCAAAATCGCCAACTCCTTCTTGGTCAGCGTCAGGGGGTTCCCCCCCAGAAAAGCCAGGGCTTTGGCCGGTTCCAGGGTCAGGGCACCCCACGTCAATTGGGACACCACCCCGCGATCGCTGCGGCGGGAAATGTTGCGAATCCGCACCTCCAGCTCCGCCAGATCCAGGGGCTTGGTAAGGTAATCGTCCGCCCCAGCCTCCAGACCTGCCACCCGATCTTCCGGGCGATCGCGACTGGTGATCATCATGATCCACGCCCCGTAGTGGTGCCGACGCAGCCGCTGACAGAGGCTTACGCCATCCAATCGGGGCAGCATAACATCTAGCAAGACCAAGTCGTAGGGATAGGTTTGGGTAAATTCCCAGCCCAACAAACCATCCGTCACCGCATCGACCACATGATTCTTTTGGAGCACATGGAGCAAAATTTTGGTGGTGAGGATGTCGTCTTCAACCAGTAAAACGCGCATATAAGGACATCGCTGGGAATGCAGTATGCAAGACAGGCACCTAGGTCATCCCCCTAAAACCCAAGAAACCCGATAATGCTAGACCTGGCGGCTTTAAACCATTATTTGGAGCAAGCACCCCAAGGAATTCAGCTTGTGCTTTCCAAAGATTGTCGCCATCCAAAACCATCACAATGGGGCTAATAGTTACAAAAAGGTCAGTATTCTTCATAGTGAAATTTCTTGTGGTTGCATTGTACTTTGGGCTTGCTTTGATGAACTTTTCATTTCCAAAACTTAACCCTGCAAAATGCGCTAAGGCATCATGCATGGTGTCCATTCCCAGGTTCTTGTGCTCAAACACTTAAGAGTTAGGAAAGATTGCCTATCCTGCCCCGGTAGCAAGCTTCCTTGGAGGAGGTGCGGCAATCCTGTATTCTTTAGGAGATTGGGCCTATTTCGTTGCCAAACCTTCGTCGATGGTTCGCAGCAGACGCACTCCATCAACCCCACACCATGCGGTCACCCTATGGTTCTACACCTTTACCTGTTGCGTCATGGCGAAACCACCCTCAGTCAAACCGGGGGCTATTGCGGCGACCTCGATCCTGACCTGACGCCCGAAGGCACCGCTATGGCCGAGTCCTTTGCCACAGCCTACAAGCACCTTCCCTGGCAAGCTGTGTACATCAGCCCGATGAAGCGCACCCGGGCTACGGCCGCTCCCCTCTGCCGGGCGATCGCCCAGGAACCCCTCATTCGCGAAGGGCTGCGGGAAATTCGCTACGGTGCCTGGGAGGGGCAAACCCAAGCCGACGTGCGCGATCGCTACCCCGAAGACTACCAGAAATGGCTCACGGAGCCCGCCTGGAATCCTCCCACCCAGGGCGAAACCGCCGTACAAATTGCCAACCGCGCCATGGCCGTAATTGCGGAAATTGAAGCCCAGTATACCGATGGGCCGGTGCTGGTTATTTCCCACAAAGCCACGATTCGCATCATCCTGTGTTCGCTGCTGGGTATTGATTTGGGTCGCTACCGCGATCGCCTGGATCTCCCCACCTGTGCCCTCAGCGTGGTTCGGTTTGAAAAGTACGGCCCCATGCTGCAACGTTTAGGCGATCGCAGTTACATGCCACCGGAGCTATCCCAGCGCCCAGGCACCTAGCTTTACGACGCTCGTTTAAGCCCAGCGCCCCAGCCGCCAAAGCTCTTTTTTTGCTAACATTTCTGGAGGAAAAACAGCAATTTCCGCGATACTAATAGGTACAAAAAATAAATAAACTGCCCGAAAACCTGCATTTTGTATTTTTTGATACGCTCATCCAATGGGGTACGCTATGGTGACGCAAAAGGTTCGGCGGTATGTTTCATGGAATCACAGTCTTGGGGCGCGCGGACTCTTAGGCATGGCTTTGGTGCTTGGCGTTTTATTAGCTGGCATTGTAATTATCCTTAGCACCTACGGCAAAAACCTAATTGCTGAAGAAGCCTACAAGCTATTGGAGCAATCGGGAAATAGCATTGCTGCAACCCTAGAAGGACGGCTTAGCGAGGTGGCTGCCCTGACTCGTTCCCTAGCGACTACAGCCAAACAAATGCCTCGCGACGAGTCCCAAGTACGTCAATTGCTACCGGCGATCATCGATTTCAATGGGGATCCTGGCATTGCTGGAGGTGGCATTTGGCCTGAGCCCTATCAATTCAATCCTAAAAAGGAACGGCGGAGTTTTTTTTGGGGGCGATCGAAGGCGGGAACTTTGGAATATTTTGATGATTACAATCGTTCAGAACGCGGCTACCACCGGGAAGATTGGTATGTTCCAGCACGCTACGGTACTCCCGGACGCTGCTTTTGGAGTGCGTCCTATATGGATCCCTTCACCCTAGAACCCATGGTAACCTGCACCGTGGGCCTGCACGGGCAGCAGGGTTCCACACGCAACTTTATTGGAGCAGCAACCATCGATCTTCGCCTCACCAAACTGTCGGAGCTTCTGGCACGAAAAATTGGCAATCAACGGGAGTATGCATTTTTAGTTGATCGCAACAATCGCTTTATCACCTTCCCCCTAGAGAAAAAAGCCCAGGTCAAAAAAGGGGATGTTCAAGAATTTATTACGGCAGCGGAATTTGCCCAAAAGGAGGCACTGTTTGCGCCCATTGCTACAACCCTAGACGCCATCAACCAAGACTTCCTCGCGGAACTTGATACCCCTACCCGAGCGATCGCGGCCCAAATGGCCCGGGCAACACCAAACATTAGTCCCAATTCCGCCCTGCTGATGGCGGCCGTATTGAGGGATCCCCTAGGGGAGCGCACCCAAAACTCGCGCCTCTATCAAAGAACTTTTATTCAGCGGGATTTCCTACTAGGAGAACCTGCCACAGCATTTGTGTTCCACATTCGCGATGCCTACTGGAAGTTGGTTATCGTTCAAGCCAATTCAGCAATTATTGCCCCCGCCCAACTCATAGTTACCTTCTTAGCCCAATATTCCGGCGGCATGATTTTGGTCATCCTCGTAGGGGCATTCTTTGCATTTCAGCGCTTCCTCTGGCGTCCCATCACCCAGGCCGTACGCACCGTGCTGTCCATCAATGAATTGGTTGCCACGAGGCAGTATGATCGCCTTCCTGAAGTTATCATGCACCAACGCTCCCAGGATGAAATCGGGCACTTGACCCAAGTTTTCGAGCAGATGGCCCAGCAGGTCATCGAACAAAACGAACAGCTCGAGCACTCCTTTGCCGAAGCCCACGGCTTGAACGCCATTTTCGACAACCTGACCGACGGGCTCTTGGTCATCGATTCCCGTGACTTTGTGTTGAAGTACAATCCCGCATTTCTCCATTTACACCACTTGGCTGAGGATGCGTTGGCGGGTCAGTCTCTATTTCACGTAGCCAAACTTTTGCCAGAGATCGCGCGTTTAATTCGTCAGGTTCAGGATCGCCCCTACGATATCCACATCCAGGAAATCGCCTTAGAAAATCATAGATTCACTAAGGTGATCGCGATTTCTGTATTTCGCAACTACGAACAAAGGAATCGCAAGGATATCTTAGGAACTGCTGTTTTGGTGCGCGATATCACCCTAGAAAAAGAGGTCGATCAGATGAAGACCGATTTCATTTCCACGGTTTCCCATGAGCTGCGTACCCCCCTAACCTCTGTCCTGGGGTTCGCCTCAATTATCCGCGAAAAGCTCCATGAGGACATTCTTCCCGCCACCACTGCAATTGAGAGCAAAAAGCTCCATCGCTCCCTCAAAAAAGTCCAATCAAATTTGGAGATTATCATTACCGAGGCCGAGCGCCTTACGTTACTTATCAATGACGTTTTGGATATTGCCAAAATGGAAGCTGGCAAGATCGATTGGCGCATGGAGCTGATTGACATGACCGCCGTGATGGAGCATGCGCTTAACGCTACGTCCTCCCTGTTTGCGAGGTCAGGACTTACCCCTGTTTGCGATTTCGCCGATGAATTGCCTTTGATCATGGGCGATCGCGATCGCCTGATTCAAGTCGCGATCAATTTAATTTCCAATGCTGTGAAATTCACTCCCGAAGGTTCCATTACATGCCGGGTCATGGCCGAGACCAATTTTGTCACAATCCAGGTGGCAGATACGGGCATTGGCATTGCTCCCGAGGATTGCCCCAAGGTGTTTGAAAAATTCAAACAAGTTGGCAATACCCTAACGGACAAGCCCAAGGGCACAGGCTTGGGTTTGTCTATATGTGCCCAAATTGTAGAGCACCACGGCGGCAAAATTTGGGTGGAGAGTGAATTGGGCAAGGGCAGCACCTTCTCGTTCACCATTCCAATTCAATCCGATATTGTGGTGGGCAATCAACCACGCTTTGACCGTCTGTTGCGCCAACTAAAACAACAAATCGGCATTAACAAAGCACCAACTGGAAGTGAGGAAAAGCGCATTCTGGTAGTAGATGATGACCCCAATATTCGGGAACTGCTTCGCCAAGAGCTACAGGGTGCCGGCTACCGGGTCTACACATCGACCAACGGTGTCGATGCCATTCATCGGACCAAGGAGGTTAAACCCGACCTAATTTTAATGGATGTAATGATGCCGCAAATGAGTGGTTTTGATGCGGCGGCTGTTCTGCGTCACGATCCGGAAACAGCCCACATTCCTATTGTCATTCTTTCCGTAGTACAGGATCCGGAACGGGGATATCGCCTGGGGATCGATCGCTACCTAGCCAAGCCAATTGACAAAAATCTGCTGTTGCGCGACATTGACACGCTCCTAGCGCAGGTAACTACTAGTAAGAGAGTTCTAATTGTCGATCGCAGTCCATCTTCAACCCAAAACCTCTCGGATCTGTTGCAATCCCAGGGTTATTTGGTGGCCTGTACTCGGGGCGATCGCGCTGCAATGGAACAAGCCCTAGCGGTCAAGCCAGACATTGTGATTGTCGATTCCGCAGCTACGGAGGAGGTAGCCCTTTTTCAGGAACTGCGCCAGCAGAATCACTTGGAAGATGTCACGTTTTTGTTTATGGGAGACCATCTCCAGGAAACACTCCTCCGCAGCTAGTATTGGGAAACTAGGATGCCCTCTCAAGCACTATCCCGAAAATTCAGCGGATTTTTCGGCGGGCGTGAGGTCGGATTCTTCAACATCCCGTCGCAAAACATAGCCGTTGGGGCCGACAATCAGCCGAGGCAGGGTTTTGATGTCGATTACTTCCTGGGTGGTCATGTTGTAGGTGGTATACACGGTGTCGGCTTTGTCGAGGCTGATATCGACGATGGTCAGGGTTTTGGTCACCGGGAGGCGGCTGCTGAGCAGGGGACGGGCTCCGGAGCCCAGGGCACCGCTGTGGAGCAGTTGCAGGGTACCTTTGTGGGCGGGATAGTAGGCGTGGTGGTGACCGCTGATGTAGGTGTGCACGCGGTATTTTTCCAGCATCTGTCGGACGCGATCGCCGTTTTCCACAATTTCGCCCAGGAATTCTCGCCCCACGGCAACGGCATAGAGGGGAAGGTGCCCCGTAACGATGCGCAGTTTGGCTTTTTGGGCGCGATCGCTGGCAAGGGCTTGCTCCGCCCAGGTTAGCTGCTCTGGGGGAATACGGGAGGTGGAGGCATCCCAGACCAAGAAAAACACCTCTTCACTGCCCCGGGCAAATTTTTGGGCAAAGGTGTAGAAATAGGGAAATCCGGCTTTGTCAACAAAATTCACCCCCGTGTCGGCATGGGAAAGCCAGTAGGCCTTGGCTAACTCTCGCTCTTGGGCGAAAAGCTCCGTACCATTGATCCCAAGGGCTCCTGAAGCGTCATGGTTGCCAATGGTAAAGCCGTAGGGCAATTTAGCGCGGCGAATGGCTTGAGCGATGGTGCGGTCAAAGGCACTCCACATGGCTTCAATTTCGGCGCGGGTCAGGGAAGGAAACTGCCCGGCCACCATATCGCCGCTGCACAAAACCAGATCCGGTTCCCACTGGGGCAGATAGGCGACGGTGCGCAGCACTTCGGCCTCGTAGGTCGTGGAGCCATACTGGCTGTTGAGATCGCTGATCACGGCGAGGCGCAGGTCACCCCGGGGTGGGGCAAAAAGTCCCGGTGGGGCCGGATTGGTTGCCCGAGCCACGGGAGGGGAGGCAGAAGGCGGACTGGGCGGCGTTGCGGGGGAAGTGTCCGGGGCAGTGCTATTGGGCGGGGTGGGACGGGTCGCCGTCAAATAGCTGTGGGTAGCACCCGCAACCATGCCGCCCATGGTCATTCCTGCCAAAAGAAAAAGTTGTCTGCGTCGCATTGGCTTGTCCATAGCTTCCTATCCTAACGGTGGCGCGAATCCTGTAGTACACTGTCGCCCAACGGTTGGTATTGTGCCATGAATCTTGTCAGTGTCATGCTTTTAGCGATCGCTCCCCAGATGCTCCACGGCCGCGATGTAGCCTCCCTACCCCAAAGGGTGGTGCAGTTACTCAATCCCCCCGTTCTAGCTACCAATCCTGGGCAGGAACCGACGGCGGAGCAGGCATCGCAACAAATGCTGCGGCAGTTGGGGCAAGCGGGCTATCCAGCGGCGGGGCAGGGCATTTGGCTGCAGACCCACGACGGCGCTCTGCTATCCCAGCGCCTCAGTACCCAACCCCTACCCGTGGCTTCCCTGACCAAGATCGCCACAACGTTGGTGGCCCTCGACACCTGGGGCGCGGGGCATCGCTTTATCACCGAGGTAGCAACCGACGGCGAACTGGTAGGCGACACCCTGCAGGGTAATCTGATCCTTGGTGGGGGCGGCGATCCGTTATTTGTCTGGGAAGATGCGATCGCCCTAGGCAACACCCTCAACCAGTTGGGCATCCGGCAGATCCAGGGAGATTTGATCGTTCGGGGACGGTTCCAGATGAATTTCGAGGAAGACCGCCGCGATTCTGCGGCCCGCTTGCGGGAGGGGTGGGACGCCACCCGTTGGGGTGCCGAGGCCCAAAAGCAGTTCCAGACCATGCCCCGGGGAACGGCGCGCCCGCAGGTCGTCATTCGTGGCAAAACCGTCATTGCCAATCAACCCCTAGCGCTCGCTGCGCCTACGCTGGGGAGTCGCCCCCTCCGCCTTTTGGTGCGGCACCGCTCCCTGCCCCTGTGGCAAATTTTGAAGCAGATGAATATCTACAGCAACAATGTGGTTGCCGATAGCTTGGCAGCGGATTTGGGCGGGGGCCCTGCCCTAGCGCGCCGCTCAGCAGAACTAACCCGCCTAACGCAGCGGGAAATTCGCCTGGTCAACGGTTCGGGACTGGGGCAGGCCAATCAGCTATCGCCGCGGGCCACGGTGGCCCTGCTGATGGCGACCCACAACCGCGCCCAGGTGGAGGGGTTCACCCTAGCGGATCTCTTTCCCATCTCCGATTGTCGCTGCGGCACCCTCAAGAACCGGACGCTGCCGCCGGGGGCCATTCTCAAAACCGGGACGCTGTCCGATGTCAGCACCTTGGCCGGGGTGGTGCAAACCCGCGATCGCGGTTTGGTGTGGTTTGCGCTGATCAACCGTGGCAGTGGGGAAATTGACATTTTCCATCGCAGTCAAAGCGCGGTACTGCTGCTGCTGCAACGGCAGTGGGGTAATGCCCGGGCCCTACAGCCCCTTCCCTTCGTCGATGGCGATCGCCGTGACATTGTCAGTCGTCCCTAATTGGCGGTGCGCCCATGCGTCTTGGTATTTTTTTCCACAACATTGGCGGCTACCACCTGGCCCGAATTCGGGCAGCGGCGGCAGCTTGCGCGGAACAGGGCTGGCACCTGCAGGCGGCCCAGATCCAAGCCAGCACCACCGAGCACCCCTGGGGCGACTTTTCCGCCCACGTAGTCACCACTGGCAACAACGTACTCCCCTGGCTGAATAGCTGGAATCCCGACGTGTTGTTTGTTCCCGGTTGGGGATTCTCCTATGCCCGCCAGGCTTTGGGTTGGTGTCGGCGGCACAGAAAACGGGCGATCGCCATGAGTGAAAGCAAATATGACGATGAACCGCGGCAGTGGTGGCGGGAAATCCTCAAGTCCTGGCTGTACGTGCGCCACTTTGATGGGGCCCTCGTTGGGGGGCAGCAGCACAAGGCCTACCTGGAACGGTTAGGTATGGCTCCATCGCGCATCTTTTTGGGCTACGACGCCGTGGATAATGCCCACTTTGCCG
>DBAX01000111.1 GCA_002291895.1 Cyanobacteria bacterium UBA999 | reverse complement strand
AGGTGGGGGTCGGCGGGGGGGCAGTGCTTTTCCGCCTGTTTGCGGAAGTTGGTGAACACTTCGGGAATGTTGGCTAGGGTGAAGGGCAGGTCTTCCGGATCGTAGAGCGTGTGACCCCAAAAGGATTGGTAGCGACAGCCCAGGTTTTTGAGAGCTTTCTGGAGCGATCGTTCGACGGCTTTTTCCTCGGTGGTTGCCTCTCGGTGGCAAAAAACGGCGTCGATGTGCCAAGTTTGAACCAGCTCCGGAATGAGATCTTCCGGCTGGCCGTGGCGCACGATTAAGTCGCTACCGCGCGATCGCAGGTTTTCCTGGAGTTGACGCACGCTTTCGGTTAAAAATTGGGTGCGGTAGGGGCCCGTTTTCGGAAAGCCATAGGATGTCTCCCGCCAGTGGCGCGGGTCAAAGCAATAGAGGGGCACCACCACCTGTCCCTGCTGGCAGGCTGCAGTCAGGGGGGCATGGTCGTGGAGGCGTAAGTCGTTGCGAAACCAAACCAAAATATTCATCCGCCATCCCCGTCACAATAAGCCTGTCCATTGTAGCCAATGGGTTATCGCAGGATTTCGGCTAGGGTATTGCCTTCCACCTGATCCGTGGGCAACGCCGCAGGATAGCCTAGCAGGCGGGCCAGGCGGGCGAGGGATGGAGCGGTCAGGCGATCGGCCCGCTGCTGGTGGCAGACAAACCAATAGGTCACATGGGAATCCCAGTTGTAGCCACTCCACCCGCCACTGGGATTGAGCCGATGGGCGGTAAACCGCTGGGGGGCGCCGGCAAAGCTGGAAAAAATGTAGGTGGGCTTGCGGGTAGAGCACAAAACAAAGGTTTCCCTGGTGGTTTCGGGGCGTTGCGGTGGCTGGGTATTTTGCGGCCAGAAACTGATGCCGCTCCGCACTGCATAGGGATTGCCATCGGGCGATCGCTCTAGCAGCCGCTGCCCCAAATGCTCTACCCGATAGCAGGTACCCATACGGCACTTTTCAATGAGGGGTTTGGGTTGGGCTGAGGCAGGAATGGTGGGTACATTCAGAAGCACGAGAAAAGCCATGAACTTCGGCATCGGTGCCATCCCCACCCTCCCTGGGAGCATTGCGTTTTACTTCTTGCCAAAACCAAATAGCCCGCCGCCCTTTTTGGGAGGAGGAGCAGCCAAGGCCGCTTCTACCTGCTTGAGGTGCTTCAGGGCATTGGGTTCCTTGGGGTTTAGGCGCTGGGCCTTCTGGAAGCTGGCCTTAGCCATGGCGTTGTTGTTTTGATTCATGTACACCACCCCTAGCAAGCCATGAACCGTGGCGTGGTCAGGCTCAAGCTTTTCGGCGTTGCGCAGTTCCTTGAGGGCATCGCCCCATTGTTTTTTGTTAACGTAAAGCTGGGCCAGTTGCAGCAGGCGGGTGGCTGGGGATTGGATGATGGTGGCATCGTCATCGGCCTTAGCCTTTGCTGGGGCTGGGGTGCCTGCGGTTTGGGTCACAGTTGTTTGACCGACAGAATCCTGCTCCCTAGTGGCGGATGCGCCCGCACGGCTGTTGATGGTGCTGAGGTCGTTTTGGGTCAGCAAAAAGATCAGGTTCAGCTCGCTCAGTTCCTCAGTGGCCGGCAAAATGCCATCAAGGGATTGGTACTGATCGGCCGCCGCCTGGTCGATAAACTTGTGGTAGTTGAATTCATGGGGAATGCGTTGCAGTTGCTGGGCCCGGGGAGACACAACTTCAGGAACTAGGTTTTTTTGTCGTTGCAGCTTGGCAAAAAGGCGGAGGCTGGCTAAGTACTCGGCACGGTTGCGATCGTTGCTGAGCAATTGGTAGGCGGGGTTGATCATTTTTGCTAAGTACTGGGTGCCCAATTCCCGCTCCGCTGGGGTGCGCCCAAAAATGTCGGGGTGGAGCATTTTGGCGATTTGCAGAAATTTACGCCGCACCAAATCACCACTGGCGGTGATAGGAATTCCCAGAATGGCATAGTGGTCGGTAAGTTTGTGGTGGGCGAGGCCACGGGTGAGCTTGGTGTTTAATTTGGGTACGCCTTTAGCCGCGTCTGGTTCTGCCATAGGTTCCACCTTTTCAGGATTTGTTCTAGTCTACCCTCTCGCCGCATATCTGATATCGCTTGGTTGACGGCTTTTAGGAGGCTGGTGTCTTCGCGGTTGACCACCACCACCAAAGGGATGGGAAGTAGGGGTTGCCCAGTGACCGTAAAGGCGCGATCGCGGCTGTGCCAGGTGGCGATCGGCTCATCGAGCATCAGGGCATCCAGTTGGCGGTTGCGCAGTTGGGTCAGCATGCGATTGAGATCCCGGGTGGCAAAGAGGCGAATGGCGTTGCCCCGGTTTTTGTTGAAGGTTTCTAGGACGGCGGCACCGCCGGAAGCTTCGATCACCCCAACCCGTTTGCCAATCAGATCCCGCAGGGTATTGAGGGGAGCGTCTCCCCGACGGATCAGCAGCCGCTGGGAGGTGCGGTAGTAGGGCTGGCTGGTGCTGAAGGGGGCATCGAGGCTGCCTTCTTCCCGCAGGTTTAGGATGACATCAACTTGGCGCGATCGCAGGCTACTGGGCTGTTCCCCCCAGGGGATGGGCGTAGGACGGGCTTCGACCCGCAGGCGGGCGGAAAGTTCCTGGGCCAGTTCCCATTCAAAGCCATCGTAGCGTTTGGTTTGGGGGTTCCAAAATACATAGGGGGCACCGATTTCGGCGTCGATCGCCACGCGCAGGATGCCACGGCGGGTGACGTTGGCCAGGCTGGTATCGGCGGTGTTGGCCCGCAGGGGCGAGGGGCTCAGCAGCAGCAGGCCGAGAATTCCGAGGCTAAAAAGTAGGGGTTTGGTAGTCATTGGGGATGATGGTCGCGCGATCTCTGAGTTAGGACTAAAGCAATCATTACTCTTAATCCTGGCACGCTATTATCAGTCAAGGCATTAGAGTAAGTAAATATGCACTGTCACTATGCAGCCAACTAACGATCAAGTCCAAGGTCTTTACAGACTATGCTATCGACTTACAAACTCTATGTACCCTGGTTGGTAGTATAAAAGCGTAGAGCTTGTCAGACTAGATCAGCGCACTGGAAACCTACGTGCTTGCCGAAGACAATCTTGATTTTGAAATCAATCTTGCAGGAGGATGTGAACCATGACACTACTTAACTACAGCGTTATGGAGCTTAATGAGCTGCGTCGATACGTTTTGAGTGATCGAGAAGATATGGCTGCTTTCCAGGCATACATTGACCGCTCAAAGGAAGAGGGTCGCATGATTAGCATTGGCCCAAGAAATTCAAACTGGGAAGAGGAGTTGGCCCAAAAAATGCCTTCCCACCATCATCCTCAAGAGCAAGATTACTGGAATGAGGAGATCGAAGCAGAAGACTCCGCCGGACAAAAACAACTTCTACAAGCTTACCTCCTTCGCATTTATCCAGAAAGTTTCTACGGTTATGACGCATATCTAGATATTCCCATGACGCACAATTCTGATATTACGAAGATCAGCTCATCCCGTTTGAACAAAAAATGGGAAGTAGTTTCTGGGCCTGCTGAGTCGTCTATCAGAGGGTTCTTTCGTGGTGACTACGCTGAAAACAATCCTCCCGCCTGGGTATTTGGACTAAGGTTGATCCCTGGTTAGGCTATCTATCAAATTAATGATTGTGCAAGGCATACACATACACAATCGATGTGGATACAGGAGTGATTATTGGGTATCAGAGAAAGTGCCCTTTATCGATGGGACGAAACTTGGGTGCAGGATTCCCAGCCGCCCCGACCATCGTAGGTACAGATGAGACGGCGGTGGTGTTGGGGGGTGATGTGCCAGCCAGCGGCGATCGCAAAGGGCTGGCGGTGGGGAATGGGGATGGGATAGGTGAGGGTGGCTCCCCGGGGTAGGACGAGGGTGGGTTCGGGCAGCGGCCCTTCGCGGTAGTGGACAGGATCGGGCGATCGCCAGTCGGGGTAGAGGGTGATGCTTTGCTGCTGCCAGCGTTGGTCGGACAGGTCGGTGTTGGGTAAGTTGAGCCGATCTTGAGGATTTGTGCCCGTGGCATGTTCGGCAATGAGGGTGATCTGCTGCAGGGCACTGCCCTGAAAAAGGGGCACCAGACGGAGGCGCTCGCTGGTTTCAAGAAATCCAAATTCGATGCCAAATTCGGCGACGGGGGCAAATTGCAGGGAGGCTTGGCAAAAGTCGCCGTTTTCAAAAAAAAGCACCTGGCGCGAGAGGGTGGCAAATTCTAACACCCGTTCGCGATCGCCCAAACGAATCTCTTGGCGAATACCCCGCTCCGTTTCCGTAAGGCTGACCACACTGGGGATTTCACTTTGCCATTGCCCCGCCGGATCGTAGGTGGCAAAGGAACCCTGCCAGCACCCGAGGTTGCGTCGTAAACAATCCCATTGTGATCGCATTGCCATAGGCTTCTGGATTTTAAAAGTCTTGGGATGAAATCTGGGCCATAATCTGCTCCCCGAGCCGGGTACCGTCAAACCGATCCATTTCCCGGATTCCCGTCGGACTGGTGACATTCACCTCCGTCAGATAGCCGCCAATGATGTCAATCCCGACAAAGTACAGACCATCGAACTGCAGGATGGGCGCGAGGGAGGCACATATCTCGCGATCACGCGGGGTGATGGTTGCGGCGATCGCCCGGCCTCCGGCGGCCATATTGCCCCGAAATTCCCCCGACTGGGGCACACGATTGATCGCAGCTAGGGGTTGCCCGGCAAAGAGCAGCACCCGCTTATCCCCGTCCTTAATCGCTGGCAGAAACTCCTGCACCATCACGGGCGTTGTGCCTCGGTGGGTAGCCAGTTCCATGAGGGAATTGAGGTTGGGATCGTCCCGCCGGAGCAACAAAATGCCCTCCCCACCTTTGCCATCGAGGGGCTTCATCACCACCCGCTCCCGATTCTGGAGAAAATCGAGGATTTGCTCCCGCCGAGCCGTGACGATCGTTTGCGGGATCAGATCGCGAAATTGCATGGCGTAGACTTTTTCATTGGCGGCGCGTAAACCCTTGGGGCTATTGATCACCCGCGTCGTCTTGGGATCTAAGTAGTCGAGAAGGTAGGTGGCAAAAAGATAGGCACTGGTAACCGGCGGATCGGGACGCATCCACACCGTCTGCATTGGGGTCAAGGAACCAAAAAAGCCCCCACCTAACTCATACCAGGGCGATCGCACCTGCCAGCGGCCCCCATCCAAGGTCGTAGGAAATACTACGATGGGCGTTAACCAAGCCCACACCTCACCACCCACCAAGGACAGGGACTCCATGGTCGTTACCCAGACACGATGGCCGAGGGTGCAGGCAGCCTCCATCAGGGCCACGCTGGTGTCGTGGGTGGGATCGAGGCGCTCTAGGGGATCGATAATGAATACGTGCTGCATAGGGTTGCCTCGCTTCGCCTTCTATTCTGCGGCGATCACCCTTTCATAGCGCCACCCCACTAACGAATCTTCACCATAAACGGCGGCAATCTGCGCGCGGCAGCAATCGATGGCAAAATCATTAAGATTCTCTGGAGCGATCCCAAACATCCGGTCAAAGGAAGCGGCGGTCACCCGACAAAAATCCGGTCTTTGTTCGTAGATGCCGCAGCGCCGGGTCAGGGGTTCAAAATGGACGCACCACCCATCGCTGTCCACCATGGCCAGGTACTGCTGCAACTGAGCCGACGTTAGGTAGGAAGCCAACTCGGGGCGATCCTGGGGATCGAGATGGCAGCAGGCCCCACACTGCTCGATACACCGCCATGCCGCCATTAACCTAGCCCCTGCACGGTCTCGAAAAAGACGCGAGCATGGGTTTCGGGCGTAGTTGCCAAAATGCCATGGCCCAAATTCATGATGTGCCCCTGGGATCCGGCCTGGGCAATCACCTCCAGGGTGCGATCGCGGATTACCGACGGTGGTGCAAACAGCACACCGGGATCCAAATTTCCCTGCACCGCCACATCGGGCCCCAGCAGGTTACGGGCCTCGGCCATGGTCACAGTCCAATCCAAGCTAATCACATCCACCCCCGATCGCACCATGCGGGTCAGGATCCCGGCACTACCGCTGATGTAAAGAATTAGCGGCACCTCGGGGTACACTGCCTTGACTTTTTCGACAATCAGTTGCTCGTAGGGTAGGGCCCAGCGCTCGTAATCTGAAGGCGACATCTGCCCTGCCCAGGAGTCAAAGAGCTGCACCACTTGGGCACCGCACTCGATTTGATGGCAGACGTAGTGGGCGACCATTTCGGTCAGCTTGTGCAAAAATGCCGCCAGCAACTCGGGCTCGTGGTACGCCATTGTTTTGATTACGGTGTAATCCTTGGAGCTTTTCCCTTCGATGGCATAGGCGGCCAACGTCCAGGGCGCGCCAACAAAGCCCAGAATGGTCGCCTGCTGCTGCACTTCCCGCTGCAAAATCGCCAGGGTTTGCCCCACAAAGGGCACGGCGCTGTGGGGATCGAAGGGCTTAAGGCCGTCTACCTGCTCCCGGGAGCGAATCGGTGGATCGATAATTGGGCCGCGACTTTCAATAATGTCAAATTCGATACCGATCCCCGGCAGGGGCGTTAGAATATCAGAAAAAAGAATCACCCCATCGGGAGCAAAAGCCCGAAAGGGCTGAAGGGAAATCTCAGCGGCCAACTCGGCATTTTCAGACCGTTCGCGAAATGTGGGGTACTTTTCCCGCAGGGCACGGTAGGCGGCCATGTAGCGTCCTGCCTGGCGCATCATCCATACGGGAGGTCGGTCGAGTGTTTCGCCCCTCACGGCTCGCAAAATCCGGTCGTTGTGACTCATAGGGTGGGGATCAATCTTTGCTGAAGTTGGCGTGCCCATTATAGAGTTTTCTTTCCCTGGGACATCAAAGCTGAAAGGTTTCTTGAGGTTCCTTAACTTTCGTAAAGTTGTGTTATTGATTAATTGGTGTCATTGGAATGCGCGTTGTGACAACCACAAAAACTACCGCCGAGGGAACAACGGACAGCGTGGCGCAGCGATCGCCCCTGGGATGGTTGCTGGCCGTGGTGTTGCTTGTTGTTGTGGCCCTTGTTGCTTCCCGACTGCTGCACCCCATGGATGACTACACCCGGGCCGTGCTTTCCCTCACGGGGGATGAGGTACGGGGTCGCTCCATTTTTGTAATGAATTGTGTTGATTGCCATGGTCAGTGGGCCGACGGCAAGGTGGGGCCCAGCCTGCGTAATGTGTCGGAACGCCTTTCCCCCCGCCGGATTGTGGAGCAGGTGGTTAGCGGCAAAACGCCTCCCATGCCCCAATTTCAGCCTGAGCCCCAGGAAATGGCCGATCTTTTGCGCTATCTCAATCAGTTGTAAGGCAGTTGTAGGGCACTCGTAGAACCTTGGAAGGCACTGCTGCAAGGGAAGGGGGCATGGGTATTGGCTTCTGTGGTGCCCACCGCACGGGTAAAACCACCCTCGCCACTGAGGTCGCTACTGCCTGCGCCCTCCCCCTTGTCCGCACTTCGACGAGTGCTGTCTTTCAGCGCCTAGGGCTCGATCCGGCGGCCCCCCTAACGGCGGAGCAGCGCCTCGTAATTCAGCGCTTGGTGCTCGATGGGGCGATCGCCCAATGGGCTCCCCTAGAAAACCGTCGGTTTGTCAGCGATCGCACCCCCCTAGACATGGCCGCGTACCTGCTCGCCGACATCCAGGGGGCAACGGTTGTGGATGCCACTGCGGTCACCGATTACGTGGCAGCGGCACTTGCGGCTACGCAGCACTATTTCCAACACCTTTTTTTAATTCCACCCGCCATTCCCCTAGTTTGGGAGACCGGGAAAGCCGCCCTCAACCGCGCCTACATGCTGCATCTGCATTACCTCGTTGGGGGTCTATGCGGCACATTGCTCCACAGCGCCCAAGATGGTCACCCCCGGCAGCACCAGATCCATTTCCTACCCCAAGAACTAACGGATTTAACCCAGCGACGGATTTGGGTGACGCGTCGCCTTTTTTGACCGCGCTCGCTGCGGCAGGTTCTTACCCTGGATAGATGCTGGTCAAATTCTTGCCCAGTGCCCATAGCAGCGATCGCAGCAAGATTTCCCGTTCCCTTGCTTTGTAGAAAAAACTCCCGTAATCTATGCAGGCAAAGTTCAAGCTCCTTGTCCCAGCATTTTTGTGCTGCCTAATCTATGAAAGGTTTTTTATCTCACGTGGTGCGTCCCGCAGCCATTAGTGGTCTTGTGTGGGTAGGGTTCATGGGGTGGACCCCGGGAGGACTAGCCCAGACTGCTGCTCCGGCAGAAACCAGCCCAGGTACCACGGCAATTCAATTAGTTGAGCGGGCCAACTCCCTCCGGGAACAGAATCAGTTGAGCGAGTCTTTGCGCCTCTACCGCCAGGCGATCGCCCTTAACAGCAGCTTTGTGCCCGCCCACTACGGTCTAGGTGTGGCTTTGCGGCAGTCCGGAGACATCCAAGGAGCCATTGCCTCCCATCGCCGGGCCATTCAACTGGATCCCAAGTACGTTCCCGCCCACTATGGTCTAGGCATCGCCCTCTACAAAGCCGGTGACTCCGCCGGAGCGATCGCCGCCTACCGCCGGGTGATTGAGCTAAGTCCTGTCGATCGCGCCCTAGCCCCGACCTTCTACAACTTGGGTCTAGCCGAAGAACAGCGCAACCAAACCGCCGCCGCAATTCAAGCCTTTCGTCGGGCGATTGAGCTGGATCCCCAGTATGCCCTGGCCCACAATGGACTAGGCACCTCCCTGCGCCGGCAGCGGGACTTGGCAGGGGCGGTTCAAGCCTTTCAGGAGGCTATTCGCCTGGCCCCCAAGTACACTTCTGCCCACTTTGCCCTAGGCATTGCCCTCTACGAGCAACGGGACTTTGTCGGAGCCATTCGCGCCTACCAGCAGGTGCTGACCCTCGATCCCCAGTTTCCCAATGCCCACTACAACCTAGGATTGGTCTATACCCTCCAAGGCAATACGGAAGCAGCGATCGCCGCCTACCGCCAGGCCATAGGTCAGCGGGATGACAGCGCCGAAACCCAAGCCGCCCTTGGCGCACTCCTTCTCAAGCAGGGCAACCACCGGGAGGCCGCCGCCGCCTTCCGTCGTAGCAGCGTTCTCAACGGTCAGGTTGCCACCACCTTCAATGGTTTGGGTTTGAGTCTCCGCCGCCTGGGTGACCTGCCCGGGGCGGTGGCGGCCTACGAGCGGGCGATCGCCCTCGATAGTCGCTACGCTGCGGCCTACAACAACCTCGGTCGCGCCCTCGCCGACCAAAACCGCACTGCGGAAGCTATTCAAGCCTTTCGCAACGCCATTCGCCACGACAGCAAAAATAGCATCGCCCACAGCAACCTCGGTAGCCTCCTCCGGGCCCAAGGCGACTATCCCGCGGCGGCCAGTGCGTTTCGTCAGGCGATCGCCACGGGACGGGAAGATCTTTGGATCGACCACACCAACCTAGGACTGACTCTGGCAGACCAAAATCAACTTACAGAATCCCAGGCGGCCTTCGCCAAAGCCCTGGAGCTAAACCCCCGCTTTGCCCGGGCCCATTTCGGTCTCGGCGTGGTGCATACGATGCGTGGCGATATCGAAAAAGCCACCCGGGCCTACCAAGAAGCCCTACGGCATTACGAAGCAGAACAGGATCGGGAGTGGATCCAGCGAACCCAGCAAGCTTTGCGTAACCTGCGCGGCTAAGTTGCGCTATACTAGCAAAGCTTGGAGAGATGGCCGAGTGGTTGAAGGCGCAGCACTGGAAATGCTGTTTAGGGGAAACTTTAACGAGGGTTCGAATCCCTCTCTCTCCGTTGCTCCGAGTTTTTTTCACTTCCTAGATGCTTCCGAAGCACCCAGTTTTGGGCACAGGTTTTGATGGTTTTTTAATCACTTGTTTTGATTGTTTTGATCGCCTTTTTGCCCGAAACGGTTGATCGATTCTGACGGTTCGATACATCGAGCTAATTCCCTTGCCATATTCGTTGACCACGGTAGGTTCGCACTCAAGGCTTGCGTGTTGTGATCGCCGTTTATTGCATGGTTTCCTAATTGTGCAGGACGGCACTTAAACTTTGATTTTTTAACAGGACTTTACCCCAACCAGCCCTACCCAATTGTTTCAATCCAAGCTATTGATTTTCTGCTAAAATTTTGCAGCTTTCACTTCAAATCGGATGATTCTTTGAGGCTAGATGTTAGGAAGAACCTGCCCATGAACGCATCTTGTCTTGGGGTGCAAATTAGGAATGCCAGTATAGAACTCAACAAATCTCCGAAAAATTATTCAGCCTCCGCTGTGCTCCCCAAATCTCACCGTATTGCACCGTCCTATGACCTACACAATCGTTACCCATATCTGTGAAGGGGTGGCTGCCTGCGCCCCCGCCTGCCCCGTCGCCTGCATCCATCAAGGTGCGGGTTTTAACCCTAAAGGCACAATTTGGTATTGGATCGATTCCCAAGTCTGTATTGATTGTGGAGTTTGCCTCAGTGTTTGTCCAGTTCCTGGGGCCATCCTTCCCTACGAGGCTCCAGATTTGCAAAAAACTCCAACCTAGTGGGAGTGCATCTACGGAAAAAACGATAACCACGATAAACGACAATCATGATTGGAAAGGCATAGAGCAGAATTTCTGGGAAAAGGAGTTCATCCTCCGATCTGTCTCTAGTTATGTTTATCGATCCTTTACTGATCTGTTGTGCCGCTTAGATTACCTGTCGGGACGGTGCTTGAGTTTCTTCTGGTTGGTGTTGAAAATTCAGGACGTAAGGTATTGATCGGGCGGCGTTTTATGCTGCTGAGCAGAGCAAGGAATCATGTTCAGCCGATTGAAGATCTGCCGGATATGATTGATCACGTCAGCCTAAACTCCTGCTCTGTATAAAATCCATGTCCAGTATTTACGACAATATCGAGCAACCCATCCTGCCTGAGTTGCAGCATTACCTGCACCAAGCCTACCGGGCCGATTTCTGTGTGGGCTATTTCAACTTGCGAGGCTGGCGACAAATTGATGCCGATATTGAACAGTTTGAGGGTGGTGAGGGCCAGGCTTGTCGCTTGCTGGTGGGGATGTACCGTTTGCCAAAGGAAGAACTACGGCAAGCATTGGCGATTGGGGTAGAACGAGAGCG
Organism: Cyanobacteria bacterium UBA999; assembly: GCA_002291895.1. Taxonomy (GTDB): domain Bacteria; phylum Cyanobacteriota; class Cyanobacteriia; order Pseudanabaenales; family Pseudanabaenaceae; genus UBA999. Next base: position 2,790 of record DBAX01000111.1, on the reverse strand, counting down.
GATGGATCAGGGGCAGGCGATTCGATTACAAACCTTGATGGCACAGGAGTTCCGTCAGCAATTAACCTATGGTGCTCCTAGTGCTGCTGATGAGGAAGGCTTGCAGCGGTTGCGATCGCAACTCCTCGCCCACAAACTACAAGTCAAGTTATTTCTACGTCATCTCCTTGCCAAGTTGTATCTGATTTATCGCCGCGATCGCGCCACACCCATCATCAGCTATGTGGGCAGCAGTAACCTGACCCTCTCTGGGCTGCAATCTCAGGGTGAGCTAAATGTGGAAGTCGTGGATCGGGATGATACGAACAAGCTGGAGCAATGGTTTGAAGAGCGCTGGGACGATCGCTTTTGCTTGGATATTTCGGAGCAATTAGCGGAAATTATCGACGAAAGTTGGGCGGGGCGATCGCTCAAACCCTACTTTGTCTATCTAAAAATGGCCTATCACCTATCTCAAGAAGCGCGGGATGGGTTGAGTCGGTTTCGCGCTCCTGCCAATTTTGGGCTTTTGCCGTTTCAGGAAGCGGCGGTGCAAATTGCCGCACACCATGTCAGCAAACGGAATGGGGTGATCATTGGCGATGTAGTGGGGTTGGGCAAAACTCTGGTGGGGACAGCGATCGCCCATCTCTGCGAGGAAGACTACGGTACCAGTACGCTGATTATCTGCCCGAAGAATCTGGAAAAAATGTGGCAGGGTTACATCGATCGCTATGGCTTGCGGGGCAAGGTAGTGCCAATTAGCCGAGCGGTTCAGGAATTGCCCAATGTCCCAGCGCGGTTTCGGTTGGTGTTGATTGATGAAAGTCACAATCTGCGAAATAAAGAGGGTAAGCGGTATCAAGCGATTAAAGATTACATTGAGCAGAGCGGCAGTCGATGTATTTTGCTGACGGCAACGCCCTACAACAAAACCTATCTGGATTTATCGGCTCAGTTGCAATTATTCTTACGCCCCGATGCCGATTTAGGTATTAAACCCGAAGCCTATATCCGCAGCATTGGCGGTGAGATGCAGTTTCGGCGGAGACACAGCACTAGCCCCGTGCGATCGCTCTTGGCATTTGAGCAAAGTCCAGAGCCGGAGGACTGGCAGCAGTTGATGAGTCGCTACATGGTGCGGCGAACCCGCAGCTTTATCAAAAATACCTATGCCAAAAAAGATGGCGAACGGTACTACCTAGAGTTTGCCGATGGGCGGCGATCCTATTTCCCGATCCGTCGTCCTCGGACAGTTCGATTTACCATTGGGGAGCCCCAGAGCGATCCCTATGCGCGGTTGTATGCCGATCGCGTCGTCGAAGTGATCAACGCCCTAAATTTACCTCGGTATGGATTAGGTTTATATATTGAGCCCTTACCCAGTCCAATCCCTAGCGCCGAGGAAGAGAAATTGTTAGCCAATCTTTCCCATGCGGGGCAACGGCTGATGGGGTTCTGCCGCACGAATTTGTTTAAGCGATTAGAGAGTAGCGGTGCTGCCTTCATCCAGTCGTTGGAGCGACATATTCTGCGGAATTATGTCTATCTCCATGCGATCGCCCACGATCTTCCCCTGCCGATTGGCACCCAAGATGCCGCGTTGCTGGACGAGGTGGGAAACGATGAAGACGAAGAGTCGCTCTTGAGCCAAGACTGGGAGGAAGACCCTCATCCCCTAACCCCTTCTCCCAGGGCGGGAGAAGGGGAACAAGAAATTCAAAGTCCCTCTCCCTTTTTGGGAGAGGGATTTAGGGTGAGGGCTAGTGAGGACTTCGCGCAACGGGCAACAGAGATCTACCGTTTATACCGAGAACAATACCCGCGTCGATTTAAGTGGATTCGTGCCAATCTGTTTCGCTTAGAGTTGCAGCAGCATCTTCAGCAAGATGCCACGGCGTTGATTGGCATTTTGCGACTGGCGGGTAGTTGGAACCCGGCTGAAGATGGCAAGCTGGTAGCATTGGTGGATTTGCTTCAACAGCAGCATCCTACGGAAAAGGTGCTGATTTTCACTCAGTTTGCCGATACGGCTCGGTATTTGGCAAGAGCGCTCGAAGACCAGGGCATTCAGCAAGTGGGCTTAGCAACGGGACAATCGGTTGACCCGACGGCTCTGGCTTGGCGGTTTAGTCCCATCAGTAATGAAAAATCCATCTCAGCAGCCGAGCAATTGCGGGTGTTGGTGGCGACGGATGTGTTGAGTGAGGGGCAAAACCTGCAAGATTGTGCCATCATTCTCAACTATGACTTGCCTTGGGCGATTATTCGCCTGATTCAGCGGGCAGGACGGGTAGACCGGATTGGGCAGCAGGCGGACGAAATTCTCTGCTATTCGTTTTTGCCTGCGGAGGGGGTGGAGCGGCTGATTAACCTGCGGGGACGGTTGCGCGATCGCCTCAGCGAAAATCAAGAAGTGGTGGGCACCGATGAAGCATTTTTTGAGGATGAGCAAGCGCGGGAGATGCTGCTGAATCTCTACAACGAGCGATCCGGGGTGCTGGATGAAGCGGATGAGGGCGATGTCGATTTGACCTCCGAAGCGTTGCAGATCTGGCAAAGTGCGATCGATGCCAACCCTGCACTGAAGGGCATGATCGAGAAATTACCGGATGTGGTGTATTCCACAAGGGAGCATGAACCGACGGGATCTGATCCAGAGGGGGTTTTGTTGTATCTCCGCACGGATGGCGGCACCGATGCCCTGGCCTGGGTAGATAAAGACGGCAACAGCGTTACCCAGTCTCAGATGCGAATTCTCCGCATGGCACGGTGCAGCATTGATACCTCGCCCTTGCCGCGCCATCCTCA
>DBAX01000082.1 GCA_002291895.1 Cyanobacteria bacterium UBA999 | reverse complement strand
TCGTACATCATTACAATGCTTTGCTTCGCTCATAACCATTACTGTTTAGCACTACCATTTATGGATTGATTTCCTGCCTTACATGGCGTTCTTCCACTAGACGGAGACGCTGCAGCTTTTTAATTCCCTGCCTACTAAGTAAAAAAGACGAAAAAACTCACAAGTGCTGAAAAAAGACGCTTTTATTTCTGAGCAATTTCTAAAAGTAGCATTAGAGAATAAGTGCTTAGCGTGATTCAGCGTAAGGTTTGAAAAGTTTGATGCAGTATTCCTGATCTCGCCGAGCTTTTACCATTGCTAGGTCAAGGTGTCAATACTTTCCAGGAATTCCCTTAACAAATAAAAAAAGCTTTCGCTATTCCGTTGCCCCCTATACGGATATAATTAAATAAATCTAAATTACCATCGGGTAACTGGAATTTCCCTTTCCTGCTATCTAATGAATTCAGTTTAGATCTGCATCTTGACAGAAATACTATCAACAATAGACCCAACGCACCCATGAATCAAGACTCTCTGAAATCCTTGAAAATGCTGACTGCAGGTGCCTTTTTGGCAGCTTATGGTATTGGTTCCCCATCGGTTCAGGCGCAGGATCGTTTTATTGATCAGGTTCGTAACCAACTGAATCAGGCAGCCAAAGTTTTTGTCAATCGTGGTTACGAAAGAACCCATGATTTTAAACTTGACCGTCTGCCTCAGGGGCGCGCAGACACCCTTAGCGTGACACTGCGCCAAGGTTTTGAATACGTACTCTTGGGTGTTTGCGATAACGACTGCACCGATCTAGATATCAAAATCTTTGATGAGAATAATAACTTGGTTGCCGAAGATAGCTCAACAGATGATGTCCCTATAGTTACGGTAACACCGAGGCGCACGGCCCGATTCCGCATCTCAATCAATATGTTTAAGTGCAGCGATAATCCCTGCTACTACGGTGTTGGCGTTTTCGGTAAATAATCTGGTCATTAGTTGTAAGAGCGTGGATTTGCTTTTTCGAATCTGCGCTCTTTTTTGCTATTTTCATCCTAACGTTGGAATTCGGTCTTCCTCAAATCTTGGAAATGCCTAGAAGCTCCTAAATGCCGCCCTAAAGTCAATTTCTGTTTGGAAGATTGAATATACTCGATCGCCTGCTAGAGCTAAGTTCGACCCAAAATATTAATCAGGGTAGATATGTCTCTATTGCGCAATAATTGCTGATGAGCGAGAAAGTCATTGCACGGTTGGGGGCAATAAACAGCGGGTAAAGCCCCCGCTGTATTACCTATCGCTACTTTTGGGCTTCGTCGCGACTGGAAGTTTGGAGATACAGGGCAATCAGGAACACCGTGGGGACAATAAATGCCATAGCCGTGGCCAGCAATCCCAAAAAATTAATTTCCATTTCCATAAATTTGCATTCCTATCGTTGGGTTTTGTGATACGCCCATTATATCTTTACGGTTTTACCGATTTTTCTTACAATTCCGTTACATTTTGGGCTAGGGCCGCGATCGCCGGACAGGGGTTGGCCCGGTCATCACAGTTTTTGAGATTCCCCCAGTTGTAAGGAGCACTGGCGGCCGCCGTAAGGCAGAGGAGTTTTTTCGCGCGGGTCATCCCCACGTAGAGCAGGCGATACTCCTCGGCCTGTTTTAGCCAATTGCCCTGCTCCCAGGCAGTTTTGGGGTCGGGGATAGAAGGCGCATTGTGGATGAGGGCGCGAAGCTGTCCGCGGGCAACCTCAGGAAGGGTGTAATCGCCTAGAAACTTAACGGACTGGGGCTGGAAGGGATTTCCCGGAAACAGACGCTCGTGGAGAAAGGGGATGAAAACCACGTCCCAATCGAGTCCCTTGGCTTTGTGGAGGGTAACCACAGTCACTTGCCCCGGTTGGCAATACCGCGCTTCCGAAGCCTCATCATCAATTTCGGCAAAGGTGCCCTGGCTAACGATCGCCTCTAACTCGGTCAGCATCCTTTGGAGATGGCGGCGTCCCCCCAGGGCCTGCTGCAGTTGGCTGGCCAGCTTGTCTGCCGTCGCTAATTCTGCGGCTTGGTACTTCAAGGTCAGCGCAAAAAATGCAATTAGTGCCTCTAGGGGAAGGGCCATGCGTGCCTGGAGCAGTCCACAGCAAACCTTTTGGGTGTGTTCCGTGACTTTACTGGGGGTAGGGTGGGCGGGCGTGGGAAAAAGGAACTGCTCAGGAGCACTAGACAGTTGGCTTAAATCCTGCCCCGTGCTAATCACCTGGCGCTCCTTAAGCAACTCTAGGGCGGCCTTGGTATATTCCGGCGAATGGGGACTTGCCACAAAGTGCAGTAGGGTCAACATCTCCATGGGCACCCGCGATTGCCGTTCCTGCTGCTCCACATCGTAAAAGTGAATATCCATGGCTTCCATGGGCGATCGCAAATGCTGCCCTAGAAATTGGGCTTGCTTCCGTTGCCGTACCAAAATTGCCACGCTAGTTTGCGGAGCGTGGGACAGAATCGTCCGTAGCCGCGCACCAATCCATTGAGCTTCCGCTACCACATCCGGGAGGCGATCGCCCAGCACCACCTCTACGCCGGGTTCGATGGGGGATGGATTGGCGTCACGCTGGGGGTCATTGGAGGGCACTGGCTGAATCATCTGCTCCCGGAAGGGAATCTCAAAACGCGACGCATAGCGCTGGTTCACCCACCGCAATATAAAGTTAGCCGCCTTGATAATTTTGGGGGAACTGCGTCCTGCTTGGTCTAGGGTGATCAGCTTCCCTTCCTGGGCACAGCGATCGCAAAAAAGGCGAAAAAAGATCGGATCCGATGTTGTAAAAGAAGCGTTGATAGCCTGATTGGGATCCCCCACCCGCACCAAGTGGCACTCCCCCGCTCCATTGTCCGCCAGTATCTCTAAAAGCCTTGCCTGTAGCGGCGTAGAATCCTGCGCCTCATCCTCAAACACCGCGTATACCCGGTCTTGCCACTGCCGGCGCACATCTTCGTGCTCTAGCGCCCGTAGTGCCCCCAGCAGCATGTCATCAAAGTCGAAGGCATCCTCTGCCCGCAGCAGTTCGTTGTAGGTTTCGTACAACCCCGCCGCCACTCCCAAAATCATTCCCGCATCGGGAGTCGCCACCTGTCGCAGATCCTCAGGGGTCAAATTCCCACTCTTGGCCGTTGTCACCGTCGCCCGCGCCAGAGCAGGCAAAACCTCCGTTCGCAGAACGGTATCCCGGCGCAGACGCTCCCCGTCATCACCATCAAAACCGCGCCCCTCCAGGAGATACCCGTAGTCTCGCGGATGGTACCGCAGCCAAGCAACCGCCGTCCGTTTGAACAGCCGCTCTTTCTGTGCTTCCGAAATCAAAACTCCATTGTCGAAATCTATGCCCACTGCGCTCCGGTGGGACAGGGCAATTTGCAGGGCCAAGCTGTGCAGGGTGCCAACGACAAAACTATTGGTAGGCAACCGTAGGTATTCTAGGTGCTCCCGAATTTTTTGGTTGATGCTTGCCCCCGCCGATCGCGTGAAAGTGACTACCACCAATTGACGCTGCCGTCCTAACCCCGCCCGGGCAATGGCGATCACCGCAGCCACTGCCATTCCCGTAGACTTCCCTGCCCCCGGCACTGCCGACACCGCCAGCATTCCCCCGCGCCAATCCGCCAAACTGCGCTGCCCAGGTCGCAGCCCGTGCCGTAACTGTTGTAACGCATCTTCCGAGACCGCCATGGACACCACCCATCACACCAAAAAAAAGGATAGGTCGTTTTGACCTATCCCTGTCAAAAACAGACGTGGCTAACGATAGCTACTGCACAACCAACTTGACGTTGGCGTTGCTCAAGCCCGATTGCTTGACATCGGTCAAAGCCTTGTTAACGGCATACTTTTGATTGATCGCGTTGATCAGCTCGGTCTGGTTGTGCTTTTTGGCCACGCCCCAGAGGTCAGCAATCAAATCAAAGGTACCGTCGGCATTGGCAGACCAACCCAAGTCATAATCGCCATCCAGGGTTGCCACGATTTCGGCGCGCAGCCGTTGACCGTTGTAGCCCCGCACATCAGCATCGGTCTTGACAGAGATTCCCAAATCACGCAAAGAGGACTTGAGGATCTCGGCATCGGTAATTTTTGTGCGCAAAGTGCTGAAATGAGACATAATAGACAAGGCTCCTGTGAATAAATGTGAACGGACGTTTGGAGTTACCTCCAAAGAGCCAACTGCTGGTACAGTATGGCTTGCTAATGCTGCTAGACATAATCTCAAAAATTGATTAAAGTCTAGCTTTTCCCTGCTGGCACCAGGGAAAACTTTATCAAAACTCCATACGCTGGTACTCAGCGACGGAAGTTGCCGCGGGTCTAGCCCGCAGCCTGGCCCACTCGCGCAGGGCAGCAACCTGCTCTGTCATGGTGCGCGAGAGTGGCGTGGTACTCTTGACTGCAGAAATGATGTCAAGTTGGGTAAACTCACGCTCTTGGGCAAAAGCTTCATACATAGCAGCCACGATCGCCTGTTCGATCTCAGCACCAGAAAATCCATCGCTCACGTTAGCTAGTTGCTCCAGATCGAAGCGTTGAATTTCATGGCGACGCTGCATCAGATGGATGCGAAAAATCTCTTGGCGCTCCTCGGCATTGGGCAGATCCACGAAAAACAGTTCGTCAAACCGCCCCTTGCGCAAGAACTCACCCGGTAGGCGATCCACTCGGTTGGCAGTGGCCATGACAAAAACCGGCGCGGTTTTTTCCTGCATCCAGGTCAGGAAGGAGCCAAAGATGCGGGACGATGTGCCACCATCGGAGTCGGCGGAGCCAGCACCTCCGGCAAATGCCTTGTCGATTTCATCGATAAATAAAATCATCGGTGCGATGGATTCGGCCACCTTGAGGGCGTTGCGTAGATTAGCTTCGGAGCGCCCCACCATGCTGCCGTCGTAGACACGCCCCATGTCAAGGCGCACGAGGGGCAGGGACCAAATCCGAGAGGTGGTCTTGGCGATCAGGGACTTACCGCAGCCAGGAACGCCGAGGATCAACATGCCCTTGGGTTGGGGAAGACCATAATCCCGCGCCCGCTGACTGAAGGCATCAGTACGCTGACACAGCCAATGCTTTAACTCGGCCAATCCGCCAACCACCTCAATGCCTTGGTCGGCGTCGAGATACTCCAGGATGCCATTGCGCCGAATAAGCTGCTTTTTCTCGGAAAGAACAATTTCCACTTCCGCTTCGGTGAGCTTGCCTGTGGTGACTTGGGCTTTGCGGTAAACCTTTTCTGCCTCATCGCGGGTGAGCCCGAGGGCAGCACTGAGGAGCTTTTCCCGCACATCCGTTGCAAGGCGACGGGTACGGGGAGCGCCCAACTGCAACATCAGAACCTCCTCAAGTTCCTCAGTTTGGGGCAGCGGAAAATCGATGACGGCGATATCTTTCTCTAGCTCGACGGGAACTTCCTGCACCGGAGACATCAGAATGATGGTGCGCTGGGTGCCCTTGAAACTGGCCACGGCATCCCGGAGAAATCGCACGGTCGTGGCCCGATTGGAATTGAGAAAGGGATGCAAATCCTTGAAGATGTAAATGGAGGGTTCGCGGGGAGCGCTACGCAGCACCCACCTCAGGGCGGCCTCATCGGATTCGGTGCTGTGCTGGGCAATGCCCGAAGTTTGACCATACTCAACGAATCCCTGGGTGACAGTCCAGATGAATACGCGCCGAGCAGGTTTGATCTGGGCAATGGTGGCGATCGCCCGTTCGGCCCGCTCCTCCTCGGAGGTGATCACGTAGACGAGGGGGTATTGCGCTTGGATGAGAATACTGAGCTCTTCTTGCATCGCCGTTCCGTCCTCGTTTCCTTACATAAAAAAATTAGAAAAGTAACAAAATCTAGGGCTATAAAAATTGGGCTTTTACCCAATCTCTAATCCCGCGGGCACAAAAGCCTAGGGGAATCGTGCTTTAACAGGGAATTAAGTTCTGTTCACCGTGATCGATTTCCGTCCCAAGTACCGCTGATGTGGGCTGAGCTTGGGGAATGACGCTCAGGATTCCCTGGCGCATGACAAGGGCAGCACTGCACTCCGGACACTGATGGATCCGATGGGTTTGTCCGTAGCCCAAGCACTCCACCAAATCGCTGTGCTCTAAATAAAGCCGCACCGCTTTTTCCATCAGTGCGGACATGCTCTCACCGCAGGTTGCCGAAGCAATTTTGAGCTGCCTATGAACCACGGGATCTATGTAATAAGTAACTTTGTCTTTATCTGTCCTGTTTGCCGAATTGTATTCCGCCATGATGATTGGGCTATCCCTTTGCTATGGTTCCACTATAGGAAAAGCTACAGTGGGCGTCAAGGAAAAGTACTGGCATGACAGCATTTTCGTTACATATCTTTACGTTATAGGGGGCTGGGGAGGATGAAGATAGGAGCAGATGTTCGGAAACGGTGGTTCATGACAGAACAATTGGAAGGGAGTGCTGCCCGTCAACGGATCGATGCCCAGCTATCCCAGCGGCAGCTAGCTTTGGATGAGGGTGGCTATTTTGTGATCTACCTAGAAGGCGATCGCATTGTGGCCAAGCATTTTAGCAATGCGATCGACGCCCGGGGCGTGGCGGTGGATCCGGAGACCGGCAAGCCCATTCCACCTAAGGCCAAGGTGGTGCGGGAGCCCGTGGCAGTCTATGCTGGGCGTACAGCCAAGGAGTTGTGCGTGCAGATTTTTGAACAGTCCTACTGTCCGGTTACCCTCCTGAGTCACGCGGCCTACCTGGGGCGCGAAGCGCAGCGGGCCGAGTGGGCCCTGGAGCATCATGTCCCCTACGTGCAGGACTAGACAATGACCGTACGCAAATGGTGGGAGGTGCAGGTAGTTGCCCAACCGGAACAGGAAGACAGCATTTTTTGGCGCCTACAGGACTTTGGCTGCCTGGGAATGGCCACAGAAGATCGGGGCACGACGCTTTTTATTCGCTCCTATGTGCCGATGGCCGGGATGAGCTGGTTGGACGTATCTTCCCTAGCGCTGTGGTTGCAGCAGGATGCGATCGCCCAGCGGATGCGTCCGCCCCAAACCCGAATTGAAGTCCTCGATGAGGAAGACTGGGCCACCAGTTGGAAGCAATTTTGGCATCCCCAAGAAGTGGGGGATATGTTCATGGTTTATCCGGCGTGGTACGACCCCCTGCCGGTACCGGGACGGCTTGTGCTGCGCCTTGACCCTGGAAGCGCCTTTGGCACGGGCAGCCATCCGACGACGCAGTTGTGTTTGGAGGCGTTGGAAATGCGGCTGGGGTTTGCCCCGCTAGAGGAACGGGGAATTACCTTTGCCGACATAGGCTGTGGCTCGGGAGTGTTGAGCATCGCCGCCCTGCTTTTGGGAGCAGCCCACGCCTATGCCGTCGATACGGACATTTTGGCGGTGGAGGCCACCCACCACAACAGTGCCCTCAATGGGGTAGATGGCGATCGCCTGTGGGTACGCGAAGGGAGCATCGCCGACATTCCTGAGGCAGTTGATGGGTTTGCCTGCAATATCTTGGCAGAGGTTGTGGTGCAGCTGATTCCCCAATTCGCCCAGCTCCTGAAGCCCACGGGCTGGGGGGTTTTGAGCGGATTGCTGATGGATCAAGTGCCCATGGTTGCCGAGCAGTTGGAGCGTCACCAGTGGAAGGTGCTCACCATCTGGAAGCGGCAGAGCTGGGCCTGTCTGACCATTGCCCAGAACCTTTAGGCTTGGTGGCTTGGTAAGGGACGGGGCAGGACTGGGTAGGTGGTTAGGGCGTTAAGGTTAATTGATCAAGGTTGATTAATTAGGTCAACTAATTTGATTAGTTAGGTTAATTAAATGGACGCAGTTCCCATCATGACCGTGTCACCCGTGGGTTGGGGCATCGTTTCGGCGGGCTCAAGGGTAACCATAAAGGAGGTGGCTTCCATGAGGAGGCGATCGGTCACGATATTTTTGTAAATTGTGCCCTGGGCATCGGGGATGAGTTTGCCACAGTTCAGCTTCTTGCCATCACGAATGCCCCAAAGTTGATAGCTCTTGCCCGGGGGGGGTGGCATGAGGTTGGCGATAACGACCGTGGCTTTTTGGTCGGTGACTACGAGACGCCCAGCGGCAGTGGATATGATCCCCATGCCCTGAAGGGTAATGATGCGGCTTTGGGGTTGGCGCAGCATGGCCACGGTCTCCCGGTGGTTCTGGAGTTCGGCTAGGGTTTCGGCCATTTGGCGACGCAGGAGTATGCTATCGACGCCCAACAGGGCGATCGCCGCTCCAAATCCTAGGGCCAAAATGACCCACCAAGAGGGTTTACCTTTGGGCTGTTGCGGTACTCCACGGGCCAGCAGGCGCTCCCTGAGGTTGGCAGCGGGGGATGACTCCCGCAGCGCCAAGGGCAGCATTGCTAGGGTCTCTTGATACCGGTCCAGCTCCTGGAGTAGCTTCGGATCCGTCTGTAGCAATTGCTGGAGTTCGGCTGATTCCTCGGAGCTAAGATCCCCGAGGGTGTAGCCAGCAAGGAGGTGATCGAGGTGGTCGCGGTTATCGTTCATTAGTGTTACCCCACGTGGTCTTTAAGTAATTGACGTAATTGGATGAGTCCGTTGCGGGACCAAGACTTCACCGTACCCAGGGGAGTAGCCAGTTTCTGGGCGATTTCCGACTGACTCATGCCGTCAAAGTAGGCCATTTCAAGCACTTGACGCTGCTGAGGGGGCAATTGTTGTAGCGCCTGCTGTACCTGGTGCGATCGCTCTTGAAGAGAGGCATGTTCCATAGGGAGGGCTTGGGACTGAACGTCGTAGGTGTGGGTAAGTTTCTGCCAAGATTGCTGCTGGGTGCGCTGGCGGCGCAGCCGATCAATGGCCCGCGATCGCGTCAGCACCATTAAAAAAGTGCTCATTTTGCCGCGCTTGGGGTTGTAGGCAGCTTTTTGGCTCAGGGACAAAAAGATCTCCTGGGTGAGATCCTCGGCTTCTGACACGCTTTGGAGGACGCGGTAGGCCAGGCGGTATACCAATTCCCCATAACGATCATAAAGGGTGCCAAGGGCTTGGCGATCGCCCGCCTGCCATGCCAGCAGAAGTTCAGAATCTGTCATTACTTAGGATCCACCGCATAGACTGCGCACATAACCTATCGTAGATACGTCTGCCGTGCGGGGTCGGATGAAGAAATGTAACCGCAATTCTTGCTCCTCCACATTCCGACTATTTCTGGTCGCCGAACAGGGGGCTTGGAGCTAGGATAAGTAGACCGGGATCGATGCGCTGTCCCGCTGCCCAGCAATCTGCCCTAGGGGGATTGCGGTCGCCTGAACAGCGTCAAATTGGCCTTGCATTCCCAGACTTTGCTGCTAGTATGTGTGCATCTTTCATGCCCTAGGTTGTCATTGTGCAGCTCCCTCCTTTGCCAGAAATGACCCATCCCAAAGTTCAGGCGTTACAGCAAAAGAGCGATCAGGAGTTGGTGACGCTCTTTCAGAGACATCCTGAAGTTGGCCAGTATTTTGCCGCCATTTTTTGCCGTTACGGACAGGTGCTCTATACCTTGATCGGTACCTCCACGCGATCGCCCGTCCAAGCCGATTACCTCTTTGTGAAAACCTGGGAATTCATCTACCACGAGCTGCGGGCCCTGGATTTGCGATCCGTTCAGCCCCGTCTGTCCCTGCAAAGTTGGTTGATCAATATTGCGGCGATGATGATCAACCGGGCCCAAATTCCCGATGTGGAAGACATTCAATATTCCCTTAGCGAGACATCACCGGTGTTTTGGTGTTTCTTCAACCAGGCGCTCAACCAAATGCCCGGAGATCTGCGCTTGGTTCTGACCCTTTCCCAAACTTTTAAGTGGAGTTCTACCCGGATTGCGGCCTACTTCCACGCCGAAGGGGAGTCCGTTTCCGCCAGTGACGTGCAGGAACTACTGCAGAAAGCCTATCTGTCCGTAGAAGAGATTTTACCCGCCGACATTTGTGAGATCTATTTGGAATCTGAGGCCCAAAGCTATGCAGACCTTAAGTCCTAATTCGATGCCCTCCTACGATGAGCACCTGCCGGCGATCGCTGCCAATCCCACGCTTCAGGCTGCTCTCAATGGTTTAGATACCACCCTCAACGACGAACTGGAGCGGTATCGTCACTGGCAGCGCAATGGTCAGACCATCTCTTACCTCCATCCTTTCCACGCCCGGGCGGCGGTGCCCCAAATTGTGGAGCCAATTTTGCCCAAGCGCCCCACGCCTGCCAAAGCCCCCCGCAACCGCGAACCGGAACTGCCCGTTACCCCGCCGATGCCCCCAAGCGCGCCTGAGGCGGCTCCCTCGGTGCTGCAGGATTTGGCGGCGGTATACCAACATGTGTCCTACGAACGCCAGCAGCAGGAAGTGGTGCCCCATTCCGAAGGGGAGCCAGCTCCTCCCGGCCTGTGGCGCAGTCTCTTGACTCCCGTTGGTGTGGGTTCGGTGCTGCTGCTGCTGCTCTCCAGTGCGGCGATCGGCTACGTCTTGGTCGATCCCGCTGGGCTGACGAAGCTCCTGCAACCCCAACCGGAGGCAGTTCCTCCCACAGTAGAGCCGGAGCCGGTCGCTACGCCCACCTTTAGCCCTATTCCCCCCGTCACTCCCCCGGCGGATAGCTTTACCCGACCGAGCACCCCGACGGCGACACCGACGCCTCCGCCCCAGAGCAGCCTTCCCCCCCTACCGGCCGCGACGCCCCGTCCCGTGCTGCCGCAGCCCGTTTCTCCCGTGGCCCTGCCGGAGCCCCCAAGCAGTCGTCGACACGAAGCACCCGCGCCTCCCCCACCCGTCCGTTTGCGGGTCGCCCCGGAGCCCGCAGCTACCCGTTCCGCGCCGGAGGTTTCGGTGCGTCCCCTACCACCGCCCCGCCGCCCCGCTGCTGATGTGCCTCCAGTTCGTTCCGTAGTGCCCGTTGCCATTGAGACGCCGCCCCCGGCCCCGGCACAATACGCTCCGCCCGTGCAGATCGCCACACCCCAACCCACCGTGACCCGCAAGGGCACATCCAGCCACCGCGTGGTGGTGGATGCCACCTATTCCAGTCAGGTGCAGCAAATTCGTCAGGAGGCCTACATCCGTCCCGATGATGGCAAGGTGCAGGTGGGAGCCTATCAGGATGTCAACGCCGCCCAGCAGCAGGTGGAGGAACTTCGGCGTCAAGGAATCCCTGCCCGTGTGGAGTGAGGCGATCGCCTGTGGTGTACTGGCATCTCTAACATGGCTAGGTCTGGTATGGATGGCACCGCGACCCGCAATTTCCCAGGGCAGAGTGTGGCTGCTGGCCGCTGGTTCGATCGCCTTCGTTAATAGCAGCGTGTGGCTCGTTTTGGTGGGGTTCAACGTGACGCTGCTCCCCCTGTGGGCGATCACCTTTCCCGTGGTTAATGCCCTGTGGGAGTACCTGGGGTTGACCCGCTTGGCTGGAATTGCCATTCCTCCCCTGTGGGCGATCGCCGTTCATCCCCTGGCCCTGGGGCTAATGAATGTGCTGCTGGCCGGTGCCCTAGGAGCAGTATGATGGCGGTGGTGTTGCCCCGCCAAGGGCCCATTCTGCCGTTGACCCCGTACCACCATGGAACTAACCGTCACAATACGCCGCCAAGCCAGCCGCACTACTTCTCCCTACAGCCAAAGCTTCACCTTGGATTGGGAGCCACGGGGCCATACGGTGCTCGATCTGTTGCACGAAATTCAGTGGCATCGGGATGGCTCCCTCGCGCTGCGTCGCAATTGCCGCAATGTCATTTGCGGTTCCTGTGCCATGACCATCCAGGGGCGGCCCGGTCTGGCCTGTCAAAAAACCGTAGCCGAGTGGCTGAGACCGGGGGAAAAAAACCTTGCCATTGCTCCCATGGAACAGTTGCCCGTGATTAAAGATCTGGTGGTGGATATGACGCCCTTTTGGCAGAAGCTGGAGCGCGTTGACCCCTTCGTGGACAGCCAGTCCCGCCAGCCCTGCGAAACGCTGCAAACCCCTGCCCAACGCGATCGCCTCCAAGCCGCAGCCAACTGCATCCTGTGTGGTTCCTGCTATGCCGCCTGCAATGCCGTGGAGGTAAACCCCCAGTTTGTCGGCCCCCATGCCCTCGCTAAGGCAGCCCGCACCCTGCGCGATAACCGCGATCGCCGCACGGAGGAGCGTCAGCAAAAGTACGACCAGACCGATTTTGCCTGGGATTGCACCCGCTGCCACCACTGCAACGAAGTCTGCCCCGTTGGCGTGCACCCCCTCGATCGGATTACGGAAATCAAACAGCACCTGCTGGCCCACCCCCCTA
>DBAX01000103.1 GCA_002291895.1 Cyanobacteria bacterium UBA999 | reverse complement strand
GGGTATTGGGGGAAGGGGGGGGACAGGGGTGGTGCTTCTCGTTCTAGGAACGCTTCTGGGGTGATCGCTGGGTTGGTATTTGGCAACCGTTGGCAGCGATTGGACAGCGCGGGAACGGCTGTTTTTGCTGTGGGGCAATTCGGCGAAGGCCACGGTACAGGCGGCGCTGGGGGCCGTGCCCCTCACCGTAGGTGTGGCGGGAGGCGAGAAGATCTTGGCGATCGCCGCTCTTTCGGTTTTGCTAACCGCCCCCCTTGGCGCCTGGCCATTCCTATCTTTGCGCCCCGACTGCTGGAGCGCAGCACGGAAGACCCCACCAAAGATCCCCTCATCCGGAAAGTAACCCTGCTCGCTGCCGTGGATAACAGTTTTCTGTCCCGCTCGGTGCTGCGCCGAACTGCTGAGCTTGCCCGGCGCGGCGATGCCAGGGTGGTTGTGCTCCACGTGGGATCTGCCCCCCAGCCAGAACTAGAGGCCCAGTCCGGCGAGCTTTTGGCCGATATTCGCTACCGTTTTATCTACCGTGAAGGGGCGATCGCCGAGGCAATCCTGCAAACCGCCGAGCAGGAGCGCTGCTATGAAGTGATCCTGGGGCAGCGGCAATGTTTTGGGTTCGGTGTCCCAGGGGGTTTTGGAGCGCAGTTTGCTTCCCGTGGTTGTGGTTGCCTAAGACGAAGCTCCCACCCAGAAGCAAATAGAATTATGATCGGAAGACTTTTTAGGAATATTGGCATGGTTCTCTTTGTCCAAACTATCTGGCTGCTCTCTGCGCTACTGCTCGTCGTTGTGATTTTGCTCCACAGCCCCAAGGGTGACGGTTTGGGGGGCTTTGGCGGTCAGGCGCAGATGTTTTCCAGCACCAAGAGTGCCGAGACGGCCCTCAACCGGGCCACCTGGGTCTTGACTGTGCTGTTTTTGGGCACAACTGTTGTCCTCAGCGGCGGCTGGCTGACGGTATCAACCCCCGAAGTGCCTGCGATCCCCGCTGCGGTTCCTGTGGTTACCCCGGCGGCCACTCCTACTGAAATTCCCCAGTCCCTACCCGCCACTCCAGCGGTTCCTAAGAACGAAGATTAAAGGATTGCCTATGCTCCCCCTGATTGGTTTTGTTGTTACGGTGGTTTTGCTGCTGGTGGTGTTCTACGCCCTCAGCTACCTGGTGTGGGCTGATCGCTCAAAAACCCCCCAAGTTATTGCCGCCGAAGTGACCCTATTTTCCGAACAGGTATTTCGGACGACATCCCTGCTGACCGTGGCGGCGATCGCCAGCTTGGTGGTTTACGGCATCACCCGTCTGCACGCCTAATTTTTTGATTTTTTGGGTGGTTTTTAGTGAGTTTTTTGCGAGTTTTTTGATGCTTTTTTGGTAGGGCTCAGTGAGCATTGAGCCCTGATTGAGCAAAACCGTCACGCTGAGCCTGGCTCCAGACGCAGGCGCAGGAGCAGCACCTGGGTGAATTGCTTGGGGTTGAAATTATCATCGCTGATCAGCAGCAGGCTCTGGCTGCCATCCGCCAGCTTGGGGCCAAGGGTCATGCCTTCAAGATTGTCGAGGGTAATGCCCAGGGTGCTGAGGTCTAGAACCAGTTTTTTGGCGATCGCCCGCAGACTGGGACTCAGCTCTGTGAGCGAGGGAATCGTACTTGTGTCCGAGGCAGCGCCCGTGGCAATTTGCCACAACTTGATACCAAACCCCTTACTCCCGAAGGAGCGCTCCAGACTCAAGAAATGCCCCGCCCGGTCGAGGGCCATCAGCTCCGTGATCCCCATAATTCCCCCGGCGGGAGCAACTTCTACGGGATAAAAATGCTCTGCCACAACCATGGGAGGCAGGAGGGCCCCATCGGTGTAAAAGTGCAGGAATCGGCTCCGAGCTCCCTGGGTAGCGGGGCGAACATCCTGGGCCAGGGCGGACTCCGTAACTGCAAACAGGCGGTAGGGATCCGTTGGGGCCGCCACCACCAGGGTTAGGGCTTCAAATCCCAAGTTATCCTGGACACCACGCTTTTGCTCCGGTACCGGAACGTAGCGGTCGGGGATGGGAAGCGATCGCCGCCACGTGCCATCGCGGTCGAATTCGGCAATGAATGGCGGGATTTTTCGGGGCGCAATACCTTCGGTGGCAATCCACAGGCTGCCCGTCGGCGATAGGGCCAAACCCTCGGGATCGATCGTTCCCGGGGCAAATAGGCTTCCCTGGGGATCGCGGAGCACGGTAACATCGGTGACCTCCACGCTATTGAGGCGCGGCTGTTGGGGATCAAAGCGCAGAACCAGGGTATAGAACCGCGCTGGGGCCTTCTCGCTGCGATCGTCGGAGAGGGCGTAGAACACCCCGCGATCGCGATCGTAGGTCAGGGCCGAGAGTCCACCGACGGGAGTCTCCCGAAAGGGGGGAACGGATAGCCGCACTTCGTTGAGAAAATCCACTTTGACCCGCAGAAACCTTCGTCCATCGGCTACCGCCGCCGCCGGCCACCCCAACCACCCCAACCAGAGGGTGAGCCCCCACACTGCCACCATCCATCCCAGGAACCATCGCTTCAACATAGAACCTCTCCTAGCCAGTCCAACTGGCGCTGTTTCTGTGCGGGAGTCATCTGGGGCAGGAGCCCAATGGCATAGCGATCGCACGGGGGAGCCGCCAACGCCACCGACGCCGTCACCAGCCGCCGGTCAGCAAAGAACGTCACCGTTACCACATCACCCACGGCAAAGTCCGAGAGGCGATCACGCCACTCCGCCGCCGACACCCGCAGTCCGTTGAGGGCTAGGATTTCATCGCCGGGACAGATTCCCGCCCGTTCCGCTGGCGAATCGGCCAGTACCGCCTTTACCACCGTCCCCCCCTGGAAGCGAATTCCCAGATCGGGAGCCGCCCCCGCCATCGTCGCCATCTGCACCTGCAGCCCAAAGGGTTCGAGGTAGGCGTTGTACTCCAGTTCCGCCGTTCCCTGGAGATACTGCTGCCAGAAAAATCCTGGATCGCACCCCGTAACCTGCACCACTGCTGCCTGCACATCCACCTCGGTGTACCCCACCTCCGCCACGCCAAACTGCTGCCACAAAAGCCGCAGGACATCATCGAGGGAGCGCCCCCGGGAAGCATCCGCCACCGTTGTTTGGGCCCGAATCCACAGATCCAAGAGCCACGCCACCAACTCCCCCTTGAGATAGTAGGACACTTGACTGTTCGCCGTATTGGCATCGGGGCGGTAGAGCTTAATCCAGGTATCAAAACTGGATTCATAGAGAGACTGCACCCGGCGACCCGGCGTGGTTTGCAGGCGCGTGATGCTCTCGCTCAGCCGTTGCAGCAAGTAGCGCCCGTCGTAGATTTTGGCCCGCAGCGGCATCACCAAATCGTAGTAGCTGGTTACCCCTTCCGCCAGCCATAGGGAGTGGGTGTAGGTTTCGCGATCGTAGTCATAGTGCTGCAGGGCATGGGGGCGCAGCCGTTTGACATTCCACGTGTGGAAAAATTCATGGGCCACCAAATTCAAAAATTTAAAGTAGCCATCTCCCGCCCGAAACCCCAGCCGGGGATAGAGCAGCGCACAGCTGTGGCGGTGCTCCAAGCCCCCATAGCCATCCCCCGACAGCAGCAGCAGAAACCAGTAGTGGTCGTAGGGCAATTCCCCAAACAACTGGGCCTCCGCTTCAATGATGGCAGCGGTATCTGCTAAAAGGCGATCGCCCGGTACATTGCTGCCCTCTGCCCCCCAAAGCACCCAGGAGTGCTGCTTGCCGAGCACCTCAAAGTCATGGCGCTGATGCACTCCCACCTCAAAGGGTGTATCCGCCAAGGCATCGTAATTCTCTGCCCTGTAGACCTGGTTCTCTCCATCGACGCAGGGTAAGGGCGTAGCCACCCGCCAGCCGGGGTCGGGTAGGTACACCTGCACCTCCAGGGGGAGGTGGGTGTGCTCCGGCACATACAAAAACGTGGCACTCCCCAGAAACGATCCATGGGTGCCATCCACGTGGTTGGTGCGTACCGTCAGCTCGTTGGCAAAGAGGACGTAACGAATCCTGATTGTCCCCGTCCCGGCAATGCGCCAGCTATTTTTTGCGACCTTTTGCCACGGTAGGGGGCGATCGGAGCCATCGGTGGCCGCAAATTCCTGCAACAGCCGCGCGTACTCCCGCACCAAGTAGGAACCCGGCGACCAAACCGGCAGCCGGACTTCCAAGTCCTCACCGGGCCAGTGATGGATAGTGAGGCAAACGACGAGACGATGGCAGCAGGGCTGGGGCATCGCCACCCTATAGGTCGCAAAGGGAGACGGGGGCATAGCGCGGAAGTTCTTTGGGGCAGCAGCAATGCCTCCACAGTACCAGTTCCTGTCCCCCGCCTACCCACAGAAAAGTCGCCCCCCTAGGAAGGCGACCCGACGGAGCGATCGCGAAAAGATCATTGTGCTATAGCCAGTGCTACAAGCGATCGCCGCTCCTAGCTGCGGGCCAGGTTAAGCAGTTCCTTGGGGGAGGCCAAAAGGTCGATCGCCACAAAGAAAATTTTATTGCTGGGGCTGATCAAAAAACGCCAGGCAATATTCATGCCCACATTGGCACCAAACCAGGGCGTTTGCACCTTACCCGTGATCTTGATTTGGGTGTATCCCCCTTCGGCGGGTTCGCTCACACCGCGCTCCGGAATCAGGCGCAGGTTTTGGCACTCTTCTTTGAAAAAGCGCAGGATGGCTTCCTTACCGACGATGGGGCGCTGGAAGGGAGGCTGGAGGGCACCATCAGCCACAAACAGATCGATCAGGGCATCGAAGTCATTGGCGTTGAGGTTGTTCATGTAATCGAGAACGGTGGCATTGGTCACCCCTTCGATCATGACTCGGGTGCGCTTCGACACCTCCGTCGGCGGCACCACGGGCTCAGCAACGCGGGTGTAGGTGCCCATTTTGTTAGGGTCAAAACCCATATCCAGCACCATGTTGCGCAGCACCGTGATCTGCTGCCCGGATTCCAGTTCTTGCACCGCTCTAAGCACGGCAGCGGCATTGGCGGAAAGCTCGTATCCTGCGGGAATGGGGGCGACAATTTTTTGATCCATCCATTCGCCCAACTGGTACCAGAAACCCAGCTTGATGTTCGGTGACCAGACGGCGTAGGTGCGGGCAATGGGGGTATCGGCGCGGTTGGCCAGGTCGCACATCACCTGGGTTTGTTCCTTAAAGGACATCTGCCGAATTTGGTTGAGGGTGGGCTCGGCCAGAGCCATGCTGGCGGCACCTGGGGCGGCGACGGTGATGGTTTTGCCCATTTCTAGGTAGGCGAACCAAATCAAGGCTAGTTGATCTTCGGTGTTGAGTTGGTTGAAGCGGGCGATCGTAGCGGGAACGGCATCGGCGGTCAGCGTGGAAGGAAAAATGGCACGGGCGGATTCAACGGTGAAGGTCATAGGGCATTGGAACTTAGGTCATTTTACTTATAGGTCAAAGTGTGTCATCAGATCATCACCATAGGGAATATTTTCTAAAGAGTTGGCGTGCCCGACGGCCAGCACTACTGATCGCCGTTTGATCGCCTTGATCGGGAATAAAAGACCGGCAGCAAGAGCCCCAGAAGCAGTGGGGCAGGCGTTATTTTGGCAGTGGCGTGGTTTTATGATGAAGGAGCCACCACGATTGTGCATGAATACCTATGCTTTCTGAATACCGCGCCCATGTTGCCGATCGCCAGTCTTTAGGCATTCCGCCCCTACCCCTAACCGCTCCCCAAACGGCGGCGTTGTGCGAACTGTTGCAACACCCCCCGGCGGGCGAAGAGGCGTTTTTGGTTCACCTGCTGCGCGATCGCATTCCTCCCGGCGTGGATCAGGCGGCCTACGTAAAGGCGGGTTTTTTGACGGCGATCGCCCAGGGTACGAGCCATAGCCCCCTGATCTCCCCCATCCTGGCGGTGGAATTGCTTGGCACCATGGTGGGCGGCTATAACGTCCAGTCCCTGATTGCGTTTTTGAGCGTTCCCCACCTGGCCGCCACGGCCGCCGCGGCGCTAGGTAAAACCCTACTGGTATTTGATGCCTTTCACCAAATTTGGGAACTGTCCCAGGAGCAGGCCGCGGCTCGGCAGGTAATCGAGGCTTGGCGGGATGGCACCTGGTTTACTGATCGCCCCCCACTGCCGGAAGCGCTGCCCGTAACCGTATTTAAGGTACCCGGGGAAATCAACACCGACGACCTCTCGCCAGCCCAACAGGCCGCTACCCGACCGGATATTCCACTCCATGCCCTAGCCATGCTGGAAAGCCGTGCCCCCGGATCCCTGGAAATAATCGCCCAGATGCGGGCCCAGGGGAAAGTTGTGGCCTTTGTCGGGGATGTGGTAGGTACCGGCTCGTCGCGGAAGTCGGCCATCAATTCCCTGCTGTGGCATATTGGACGGGATATTCCCTTCATCCCCAACAAGCGATCGGGGGGGGTGATTCTCGGTGGGGCGATCGCGCCGATTTTCTTCAACACGGCCCAGGATGCGGGAGCCCTGCCAATCCAGTGCGATGTCAGCACCCTAGAAACCGGTCAGGATATTGTGATTCACCCCTACGCCGGGCGGATCGCCGATTCTCAAGGCCAAGAACTAGCCACCTTTACCCTGACCCCCAATACCCTCATCGACGAAGTGCGGGCCGGCGGACGGATTCCCCTGATTATTGGGCGTAGCTTGAGCGATCGCACCCGCCAAGCCCTAGGATTGTCCCCCAGCCCCCTCTTTACCCGC
>DBAX01000118.1 GCA_002291895.1 Cyanobacteria bacterium UBA999 | reverse complement strand
GACTTCTCGGTTCCTGCATAACAGGGTGTTAATCTGCAAAGTGCACAATAACATTCTTGGTACGGTGATTATAGCACAACTTGCTGGATAACGCAACATCTTGGATAATGTTTGGCGTTTTGTAGGATAAAATCCCCTGATAGCGATTTATTGGTCAAAATGCCGGATAACGTTCCCAAACCCATCCTTAAGCCTAGAGTAGATATACTCACCGGCGATGGTGTGCTGCCCCAACCCCCTCCCAAGAAGCTTTTAGACCGCGTGCGGGATGCCGTTCGCGTTAAGCATTACTCCTACCAGACCGAAAAAACCTACGCGCAATGGATACGGCGCTACATTCTTTTTCACGACAAGCGCCATCCCAGTGAGATGGGTGGGGCTGAAGTCAGTGCCTTCCTAACACACTTGGCAGTCGAGCAAAATGTGGCGGCATCCACCCAAAATCAAGCATTGAGTGCAATTCTTTTCCTGTACCGCGAAGTGCTGCAGCAACCGCTCGAACTCAATCTTGATGCGGTTCGGGCCAAGCGGCCACGTCACTTACCAACAGTGTTGACGGTTGAGGAGGTGCGTGCTGTTTTGTCGCAAATGGATGGGGTCTCTCAATTGGTGGCGCAGTTGCTCTATGGCAGCGGTTTGCGCCTCAATGAAGCTTTGGGGTTGCGGGTAAAAGACATAGACTTTGCCCAGAAGCAACTGTACATTCGAGACGGCAAGGGGATGGAAAGCCGGATGACGATGTTGCCTAGTGCTTTGGTAGAGCCGCTGCAAGAGCATTTGCTGCGGGTAAAGCGCTTGCACCAGCAGGATATAGAACGCGGTTATGGAGCTGTGCCCTTGCCTTTCGCTTTGGAACGCAAATATCCTCATGCCCCGAAAGAGTGGCTTTGGCAGTATGTATTTCCCAGTGATCGCCTATCAAAAGACCCGCGTTCGGAAGCAATCCTGCGCTATCACCGGCACGAAAGCAATATCCAGAGAGCCGTAAAGGCGGCGGTAAAATCCGCAAAACTGGCTAAGCGAGTCAGCTGTCATACCTTTCGCCATAGCTTTGCCACACACCTGTTGCAAAATGGCTATGACATTCGCACGGTGCAGGAATTGCTGGGGCATAAAGATGTGAAAACAACGATGGTTTATACCCACGTGCTGAATCGCGGTGGACGGGGGGTGCGCAGCCCCTTGGATGACTAGCTAAGGAAAATATGTGGAACGACCGAACGGCGGCTTTGAATGGCGCGATTAATGCTTTCACTTCACAATCTTCGCAGAACTCTTCCTGTAAAAATTCGTTTGATTAAGGGCAAGCGTTAAAGAAAAAAGGAACGAAGGCGATCGCCGCACCCATTAAAACTGTAATGATTTTTGTACCCAACTTCCTGCCCGCAAAGCAACGCTCTGCCAAACTCCCAACGGGGCTGTAGAAGCAAATAATAGGAATATGTTGAACTAGTTTGTGGCGTTACCCTGCTTCCGAAAATTCGCAATCAATGCGATAAATGCCGGCCCATACAGTGCTAGTTTGCGTTCACCTACCCCGGGCACTTTAGCAAATTCCTCTAGGGTGATGGGTTGGCTGCTACACAATTCTGCAAGAGTGCGATCGGAAAAAACTATATAGGGCGGAATCTGCTGTTGGTCGGCTAATTTTTTCCGCAGCAATCGTAATTGCTCGAAAAGGTCGGTTCCGGTTGCTTTCTCCCGAGACCTGCGAGAACGTTTTGTATCAGGCGATCGTCCTGATGGCTCAGCAATAGCCAGAAGAACTACCAATTCTTTCTTCATGATTTGCCAGCTCAGGTCATTGAGCTTCAAAATGCCATAGCCATCATCCGTGCAGGAAACATAGCCCCTATGGAGGAGCGATCGCCCCAAACTGCGCCACGTTGCTGGTGATAGATCCTGACCAATGCCATAAACCGACAATTTGTCATGACCTAGTTCTTGGATCCGAGCCTGCTTTGCCCCACGGAGTACCTGAATGACATAGTGTATGCCAAATCTTTCCTTAGTGCGCGCCACGCAGGATAAAAACTTTTGGGCTGGAATCGTCCAGTCTTTTTTGGGGGGCGGAAAGCGACACAGATCGCACTGGCCGCAATGTCCACTATGACTTTGATTGAAATAGCGCAGTAAAATTGCCCGCCGACAATCCGTAGCCTCGGCATAGTCAATCATTTGCTGCAACTGCTGGTTAGCAATGCGCTGCTGTAGTTCTAGGGGTTGGCCAGTCGTGGTATCAACTTTTTGCTTGATGAAAAATTTAATCGTTTCCACATCCCGCAATGCAAAATACAGGGTGCACTGCGCTGATTCTCCATCCCGTCCCGCCCGCCCAGATTCCTGATAGTACCCTTCGATATTTTTCGCTAGTTCGTAGTGAATGACAAATCGCACATCGGGCTTATTGATGCCCATGCCAAAGGCGATCGTCGCAACCATTACTTGGACATCATCCCGGAGCCAGCGTTCCTGATTGGTGCGGCGCACCTGGTCGCTTAATCCTGCGTGGTAGGGCAAAGCCGACAGATTTTCACTGGTTAGTCGCTCCGTAATGGCATCTACCTGCTTGCGGGTCAGGCAATAAATAATTCCCGAACCCTTACTGGAACGCACCTGGCGGATCAGGCGCTCAAGGCTGCGTTCTGTGCGCACTTCGTAGTAAAGATTAGGGCGGTCGAAGCTAGAAAGATGAATTAGGGGATTGTGTAACCTTAATTGCGCCACAATATCTGAACGTACCCGCTCGGTTGCTGTTGCCGTCAGGGCGACTATCGGTGTTTGTGGCAGGCGATCGCGCAAGTTAAACAACTGACAGTATTCTTGGCGAAAATCATGGCCCCATTCCGAAACGCAGTGGGCTTCATCAACGGCGATAGTATCGATACCAAAGCTGGTATGCAAACGATGAAGTAAGGTCGTCATCGCCTCAGAAAATAAAGTCTCGGGAGCCATATACAGCAACTTGTACTGCCCTTTTAACAGATGCTCGGTGCGATCGCCCCGCTCGGCGGCTGTGAGGGTGCTGTTGAGGAAGGTAGCCGCAATGCCATTGTTTAGCAGGGCCGTAACCTGATCTTGCATTAGGGCGATCAGGGGCGAAATGACGAGCGTTAAGCCCGGTTGCAGCAGAGCCGGCAACTGGTAACACAGGGACTTGCCACCCCCCGTGGGCATGATGGCGAGCACATCCCGCTGCTGCAGGATGGCAGTGATGACCTGCTCCTGACCGGGGCGAAAATCGGTGTAGCCGAAATAATGTTTGAGTACTACCTTGGCGTCAGGCATGGGCGCTGGAGCAAAGCTAATTCAACTACCCAAGGTATGTCCCTGCTTTCCAGGCTAGGAGAGGCTTTTTGGGAGTGGGAGCTCAATGAAATCCCGACCCTAGTGTATTTCAGGGTGAGACCATAGAAATACCTAAAAAAGCCATAAAATGCATGATGAAGCATTGAGACCTCTCCCATGGAATTCATTACATTTCTTCACAGCGCCCAAGTATACGAACAGGTCTTCAGCGGCGGAGATGAGGATCGCTCCGTGACCCTGACGATGCCCCTACCCACCTCCCGTCGCCTTGTGGCCGCCGCCCTCAGTGTTGCCTTGACCCTGCCGGCGATCGCCCCTGCGGCCTACGCCCAAGATGTGCCAGAAATTGCCATTCTGCAGGAACTCCTGGTCAGTCGAGGTTTCGATCCCGGGCCCGTGGATGGTATTAAGGGGGAAGCTACCACTGCGGCGATCCTGCAAGCACAGGCCTTTTATGGCTTGGAGCAGGATGGTATTGTGGGCACTGAAACCCTGGCCGCCCTCCAGCGGGACGATTATCGGGCTGAAGAGGTTGCGGAACCCGAGGCATCTGAAGCATCTGATGAGGTCGCGGTTGCGGATGTCGCAGCACTGCAAGAACTCTTGAGCCTGCGGGGTTTCTATGATGGGGCGGTGGATGGTATCCATGGGCCTATGACCGCAGCGGCGATTCTCCAGGCCCAGGCATTCTATGGCTTAGAGCAGGATGGCATTGTGGGGCCCATGACCCTAGCGGCACTACAGGAAGATAGCTACGAAGTTGCCACCAGCAACGATGACGATGGAGCGCCAGCAGCGGTGTCCGACGTGACAGAAACCCAAAGACTGTTGGCATCCCGAGGCTTTTATCGCGCCACCATCGATGGCATCAAGGGCCCCGAAACCGAGCGAGCAATTCTCCAGGCCCAAGCCTTTTATGGGTTAACGGCAGACGGTGTTTTTGGTCCAGAGACCTTGGCAGCCCTAGAAGCCGATACGTTCTTTGTTGCCCCGAACAGTTAGTGAGTTGAATTCTTAGGGTCTTGCTGGGCTCTCGCACCCAGTGGCTCCTAGGGATCTCCCCAGGGAGATGGATCAAAAATTGCCCCGTGACGCATCAACGGGGCTGAATAATACTAGTTTGAATACCTAATCAATTGAATACTAGGTGTTTTCTTGCCGGAGAGCCCGTTTCTAGTGGGCAACACCCTTGGGAGCGGGCACAGCCTTCATCAAAAAGAGCCGCAGAAAATGACCGGCGATCGCCGCTTGGGAGGGCAACTTGCGCAACGCCTTTTGCCATTGGGGCAGCTCAGACTGCTGCAGCGCCGCTATGCGGGTCATGGGCTCTTCGCAGCACCGCAGCCGTTCCCAAAATTCGGGATTATCTAGATCCAAGACCAAAGGAAAGGCCTTAGCTGATTCGCGATTGGTTTCCTTGAGCACCACTTCCACATACTGGCGGGTATCCATGCCGATCGCCTCGTAGAAGGACGAACGAATGCAGATATCGTTGAGGTACATGGTGGCAAAGACCGAGAGGAGGAAAAAGCGACTCCAGAAGTTCGCTTGCCAGCCCTCGATATTTTTGGGCTGAGAGCGGAGCAGCAGATTGCAAAAGTCACCGTGACGGTTTTCGTCTTGGCACCAGCTTTCAAAAAACTTGAAGAGCGGATAGATGCGGTGCTCGGGGTGCGCAGCGAGGTGCTGGTGAATTTTGATGTAGCGCCAGTAGCCAATTTTCTCCGAGAGATAGGTGGCATAGAAGATAAACTTGGGCTCGAAGTAAACGTATTTTTTGGTCTTCGAGAGGGTCGACAGATCCAACTGCAAATGAAAATCGGGCATGGCTTTATTGAGGAAGCCCGCATGACGGGCCTCGTCACGGCTCATCAGAGAGAAGATTTCGGCAACCAGGGGATTGCGTTCCTTGAGGCGCACAGCGATTTCTTTGTAGAGCAAAAAGCCAGAAAATTCCGAGGTGCAGGAACCTTCCAAAAAGACGCGGAAGGATTCTTGAATTTCCGGATCGAGGTGATCCCAGGATTGGCGAAACTCGTCGTCGCGAACGAAGTGCTTGCGGTTGTAGTCGGCTTTGAATTCTTGCAGCATGGCTTCGTAGTCTGCTTGATGGGCGGTAATGTCCATCGTTGCCATGGCGTCAAAATCGGTGGTGTAAAAACGGGGAGTCAAAATAGTTTCTCGCCGTCCGGTGCCATTAACACTGGGCGTGGCGGAGGATGAGTTCGGTTGGGTCGCTACCATAGGGAGTGCCAGAAATACTAAGCCAAATATGATCAGTCTAAAAGCAGAACCCCCCATCAAATGTTAAGAAGCATAAAGAATCCCGCTTGCCGCCATAGCCATGCCTCAAGGCGCTGACGCAGGAATCTTTGCAACACCAATAGCCCGTAGGGGATCAAAGTCCAAGGATTTAGGGCTGCGGACAGCAGGGCTAATCCCCAACCCACGGGCGATCGCCCCCAAGCAGGTCGCCAATAGTAGAGTCCATAGGTGGCCAGGCTCAAACCCAGGGCCCCGGGTTGGTCGTAGGTGGGGCTCTGACAGGCGATCGCCAATGCCAGCCATCCCCCCACGGCGATCGGGCGCACCCACGTATCTAGGATGCGGGTGACATGACGCCGCAGGTGGGCCGTGAGGGCGGTAAGGTAGCGCTGATAGAGGTCCAGAACCTCCTGACCGCGGGCAGCATCGAGGAGGGTGCGATCCAGTTGCATTTGCCAATGGCCGTTGAAATAGACTACGGTACGCACCACGGCCCGCCCCTGCCAAAATCCATAGATAGCGATCGCCCCCTGACGCAAACCCGCCCGCCACAATTGTTCCCAGGGCACGTCTTTCTGGGGGATGACCACCCGGCCCCGATCTAAATCGCCCTCTCCGAAGCGCAACTCTAGGCGATCGCCCGCTACGGTGATGGACGGCGAAAGGGGATCAACCGCTCGATCAGCCCGACGACCAATTGAATTAAACCATTCCATTGCTTTTCCGCATTTTCGACCCCCGTGTGGTGCAACTGCAAAATGCTCTGGGCTGTTTCCGGGGCAAATACCCGCCGATCAAACAACTCCCGGCGATAGCGATTGGTCAAATCCCCATCGAGGTGCAAGGTAGTTTGGGCGAAGATCACATCCTCATGGAGCAAAGATAACTCCAATTCCCAGAGCTTGCGCAGCACCCGCACTTCAATGCTGCTGAGGCGCGGTTCCCCCTGGGCGTCGAAGGTGAGGTCTAGGTCTAGAATTTGACGGTAGGCCACCTGCAAAAATTCCTGATAGCTGCGCTGCTGTGGATCCGCTTCCTGCTCCAAAAAGCGTCGCTCGGCCTCCTGGTAGCGTTCGAGATCCAGGTTGTATTTGATCAACTCCTTGCGGTATTCGTCCTGGACAAAGGGAGCCTGGGATTGGGGCACTAGCCCCCGCTGCTGGAGATTTTCACTGCGATCGCCCAGTTCCGCCGCCACCTGCTTGAGACCCTCACGGGTTTGGTAGCGGATGTCGTTGAGGAGGCGGCGGCAGAAGCCTTCGGGATCGAACTTTTGGCAGGGAATTTCCCGCACCACCATGGTGTTGATCTCCAGGGTGGTTATTTCCTGCAAAATATCCTTCAACGTCTCACGGAAGCGCCGCAAAGTTTCGCTGCTCTGGGGTTTGGCTTCCTTTTTTGTGGGAAAAAGTGCCACTAGCGGATCATCACCCCACTGATGCTGCTATCGATGCCGTCGTCGAGTTCGCCAAAAAAGCTCTCGTGGACTTCCGGGTTTTGGCTTTGCACAACCGAGGGTTCCCGGCGCAGCAAGTTGGAGATTTTTTCCCCCACCTCAACCAGGGTTTTCAAGTTGTTGGCGATGGTTTCTCCGCCGCGCAGCACCTGGGCCTCATGGAAATGGCGCAGTTCGGCATAGGGGGAGTCCGCGAGAAAGTCGGCCCCCAGCTCGTTTTCAATATCGCCGTCAATCAGGTTGATTTCGGTGCGCAGGCGGTTGCCAGGGCGGTGGGATTGGTCGCCATCGTGGGCCACCCAAGTAACGATCTCGAGGTGGACGAGGTCGGCAAAAACTTCCATCAGGGCCGTGCTGAAGTCGCGGGTCTCGGAGAGCCGGCGCTGAAATTTTTGGGAGGTAAGGCGATCGCTCATGGCTGCCGCTCCGCTGCTTCAATCTGTTCGATGGGCACAAAACTTTCCTGGGGAAGCAGCAAAAGCTGGGAATAAACCAGCTTGCCTCCCATATCTAGGCGGTTGATGGCCACCCCTAGGGGACGCGGCAGCTTAGTAGCGTAGGCATCTAGATAATAGCGATAGACCTGCTTGGCAGCCCGCAAAATTACGGGATCCGTCTTTCGCCCGCTGGGTTCAGCCGTGCGTTCGGGATACTCGACTCGTTTACTTGCATAGGTCACAGCGTTATCCCCTCACTAGGTTTTAGATCGATGGAGTGAACTAAAAGCAGGAGGCGCTTTTTGTCAAGCCATTTCAGCTTGGGATTATACTAATTGCCCTCGGAACCCGCAAGGCTCATTCTGAATAACTCACCGTAAAAACGGTTGGGAAAATCCGCATACTGGCGATCGCGCAGGTGGTTGACTACGTCGATCATGTAGCCCATAAACTTGGAGTTTTCGAGGGTTAGCTCGTAGACCATATCGGTGTCACCATCGAACATCACCCGGCACAGGGTGAGATCGGAAGGGAGGTTGGACGGACGCCAACTGGCGACAAAGGAGATCGGCGGGCTGCCCTCAATCCGGCGTTCACCAACGACTTCCCCACCCTTATATAGAGACATAGCATAGGGTAACGCTTGCCGCCGATTGGGTTCTTTGTAGTAGGGGACGTAGATTGCGACTTCCTGGGGCGGGGCTTGGGTCAGTTCAATCTCCATAGAGGCGCTCTCGTCGGCTGGGCGTGTACTGCAAAAATTATAGGAGAGTTTTAGGAGGAAACTCGGTCAATGATCGCGATTTTGCCCGTAGGTTGCACTTCCCAGACATCGTAGCTGCCCTGCACGTCGCCAAATTCGTCGAAGTCCAGATTGCTGCTGGCGCCTTGGAAGTCAATTTCGGTACCCGCCTTGACCAGCTTAAGGGCTTCGCACACATCGGCTACTTCCGTGCCGGGAGGCAAAGAAATGTCCCGAATTTTCGCCTTGATCCCATCCCCCGTGCCATCCTTGGCGGCCTCGGCGGCGATCGCCACAACTGCGGCCGCATCGTAGGAATGGGGAACAAAAGCGCCCAGTTCCAGCTTTTTCTTTTCTTTGAAGGCCTTACCAAAGGCTGCCAGGGATTTGCCATCGGCTCCGGGCACCGTCCCGATCGCCCCTGCCAGGATCAAAGAACCATCGGGGGCATTGCCCACCAGTTTGGGAAAGTCTTCGGTATTGACCCCATCAGTAAGGAGGATCTGCACGCCCTGGGTCAACCCCTGTTCGAAGGCGGCCTTGAGCACGGCACCGCCGGACTCGGGATAGAGGATAGCGGCCACGGCATCGGGCTTGGTGCCAAAGGAGCCCCGCACCTCGGCTTCAAAAGAACTGGCCTGGGGGTCGTAGCGGGAGGGATTGCTTTTGTTGGTCACTGTGCCGCCGAGTTTCTCGAAGGCGGCGACAAAGGCGGCCTCAAAGCCCACGCCATAGTCGTTGTTGATCACCAAAGTGGCAGCTTTGCGGGCCCCGCGCTTGTAGGCCAAATTGGCCAGGGCCGAGGCTTGGAAGGTGTCCGGAGGAGCGGTACGGAACCAGTATCCGCCCAGTTCGCCCTTGCGGGCCCGCTCGGTGAAGACGGGACTGGTGCTGCCGGGGGAAACCATCACCACGCGGTTGGGAACGGCGATCGCTAGGGCAGCGGTGGAGACACTACTGGCAAAGGCTCCTACCACAGCGCCCACGCGATCCACCTGCACTAGTTTGGTCATGGCTTCGGCCCCCGCCGCTGGCTGGGTGCGGTCATCTTCTTTGACTAGGGTAATGGGCTGCCCTAGGACGCCACCGCAGCCGTTGACCGTTTCCACTAGAAAATCAATGGCCTGCACCATCGGGGCCCCAATCGCGGACAGGTCGCCCGTGGCGGGAAGCAGAACCCCAAGGCGCAGGGTTTCCTTATCGCCGCCGCCGCTGGTGTTTACCGCCGGCGGTGCTGGGGTGACCTGGGTAGATGGTGCGTTGGGAGCTTCTGCTTGGCAAGCTGCCACCAAGAGGGCCACGCACATACTCACAAGGGCGATCGCCCAACGGGAAAAACGACTGGGAAGCATAGGTTTGGCGAGGAATTTTTCTTACTTTAGCGGAAAAAGCCCCCATCCAGAGGAATGGGAGCTAGGAGCTTAGGTCGATGAAGATAGGATGACCGAGGAGCTAAGGCAGAGGCAATGCACCATGCCTCTGCCCAGACGAACAAAAGCTAGGGACTAGGCCTTAACCGACTTGAGGTACTCCAGCATGGTTTCGACGTTGGAGACTTCAAAGGGGTCGGTGGGGCAGTTATCGCCGTACTCGGGCTCCACAAACATCTTTTCGATCTGGAGGTTGTTGACAACCATCGAGTACCGCCAAGAGCGCATACCAAAGCCGAGGTTGTCTTTCTCAACCAACATGCCCATCTTGCGCGAAAATTCGCCGTTGCCATCGGGTAGCAAGAACACCTTCTCAGTGCCCTGTTGCTTGCCCCATTGGTACATCACAAAGGCATCGTTGACCGACAGGCAGATGACTTGGTCTACACCAAGGGCAATGATTTCATCGTAGTGCTTTTCGTAGCCGGGCAGGTGGGTCGAGGAGCAGGTGGGGGTGAAGGCACCGGGGAGGGCAAACAGCACTACACGCTTGTTGGCGAAAATGTCGTGGGTGGTGAGATCTTGCCAGCGGAAGGGGTTGGGGCCTTCGATGGACTCGTCGCGGACGCGGGTTTTGAATACGACATTGGGTACAGTTTCCAGCACAGGAGTACTCCTCTAAAGGGTGACGTGAGTTGTAAAGTTTATGGAGTGGCACGAATGCTTAAGCAAACGTGAAGGTAGCCTATCACGAAGTCATAGCGTTTTCAACTTTGCCTTGGGGAAGGAAAAGGGTGGTGGGCGCTTGCATAATAAGAAAGTAAGAATTCAACAAGTGACCGTGATTGATTTGCCCTCCCTGCTAGCTGAGCGCGATCCCCTTGTGGCGGGATTTCTATTCCAAGAGCTTGAACGGCAGCGTCGCCACATTGAGCTGATCGCGAGCGAAAACTTTACGTCCTTGGCGGTCATGGCTGCCCAGGGGTCGGTGCTGACTAATAAGTATGCGGAGGGTTTACCCCAAAAGCGCTACTACGGCGGCTGTGAGTTTGTCGATGAAATTGAGGCGATCGCCATTGAGCGGGCCAAGCAACTGTTTGGAGCGGCCCATGCCAACGTGCAACCCCACTCCGGTGCCCAAGCGAATTTTGCGGTGTTCCTGAGCCTGCTAGAACCGGGCGACGCCATTATGGGTATGGACTTGGCCCACGGTGGGCACCTCACCCACGGCTCCCCGGTGAATGTATCGGGTAAGTGGTTTAAGGCGGTGCACTACGGTGTAGACCCAACGACGGAACAACTGGACTACGGTCAGATTTTGGCCCTCGCCAAGGAGCATCGCCCCAAGCTGTTGATCTGCGGCTACTCAGCCTATCCCCGCACGATTCACTTTGACCGATTCCGGGCGATCGCCGACGAAGTTGGGGCCTATCTCCTGGCCGATATCGCCCACATTGCGGGTCTGGTGGCGGCGGGTCTACACCCCAATCCCGTTCCCCACTGCGATGCGGTGACCACCACGACCCACAAAACCCTGCGGGGGCCGCGTGGAGGTATGATTTTGACCCGCGATGCCGAACTGGGTAAAAAATTCGACAAGGCAGTTTTTCCTGGCTCCCAAGGTGGGCCCCTAGAGCACGTAATCGCTGGCAAGGCCGTAGCATTTGGCGAAGCCCTGCAGCCCGAATTTAAGGCCTATGGCGCTCGGGTGATTGCCAACGCTCAATCCTTGGCACAACAACTCCAAGCCCGAGGGTTCAAAATTGTCTCCAACGGCACCGAAAACCACTTGATGACCATCGATCTGCGGTGCATTGGCATGACTGGGAAGGTGGCAGACCTTCTGGTGAGTGGCATCAATATCACTGCCAACAAAAACACTGTGCCCTTTGACCCCGAATCCCCCTTCGTCACCAGTGGATTGCGCTTGGGATCGCCAGCGATGACCACGCGAGGACTCGATCAATCCGACTTTGTTGAAGTTGCCAACATCATTGCCGATCGCTTACTCCACCCTGACAGTAACACAACAGCGGCCGAATGCCTGCGCCGGGTGCAATCCCTGTGTGATCGCCATCCCCTCTATCCGGAGTTGGGGACACCTAGCACCCTACCCGTTCCCAGTTTGGTCTCTTAGGAATTAGTTTCAAGTTACTAATCCGCAGAAAGTGCTTGAGAATGGCTCTGCTATTGCCGGTGGGCAAGGCAGGGTCTTTTTTTGTGCGATTGAGGTAGCTATAGCTTAGTCGTTCTAGAGCATTGGGGACAGCCATCTTGCCACCAAGATAAGGTAAAACCTAGACACTGACGATGCTGATCGCGTTGACAAAGACACTGATAAAACCTCAGACGGTTCGGGGCTGGCGTTCGGCAGCTTTGAAGCTTATGGCTGACTTATCGGAGGCTGAGGAAAGAGATGTTCGTAATAGTAGATCTTGATCTGGCAGTGCATAGGACGGTCAACCGTGATTCCGTGTCGGTGTCGCCTAAATCTCTGAACACGTATCGCAGTCGCGTAGCCCTTGCAATCGAAGAATTCACTACTTGGAGGGAAGAGCCTGCTACCTGTCAACCACGAGGGTTTAAACCTCGTGCTAGGACAGCGAATAGTGACAAGCTATCCAATGAATAGCGCATCCTCAAGAACGTGTAAGCAAGGGCGTTCCAAAGACACATCGGGAGTTTGAGACACTGGTATCTGGTGGCTTAGCGCTTTCTTTCCCGCTTAGATCTGATTTTCTGGCGCAAGTAGTGATACCTCGCGATCTGACTGTTGTCGAGGCTAGGCGACTAGGAGCTTTTTTGCTGACAATTGCTGTTGATTATCAACCGGAGTAAGTGAGATGCAGAGCGCACAAAACCCTGAAAATGAAATTAATGATTCATCTGATCAACAGAGTCTGCAGCCTGTTGTGCAAATAGATCTCACCCCTGAATTTAAGCAGAATCTTCGCGACTTAGCAAAACGCTACCGCAGTATCCGCTCCGATGTTGATGTTTTGATTAAGCAATTGGAGGCGGGGCAATTTGTTGGCGATCGCATTCCAGGTATCGGTAAAGGTTATGCTGTCTTTAAAGTAAGAGTTAGAAATCGAGACATCCAAAAGGGCAAAAGTGCTGGATACCGCTTGATATATCAGGTTGAGTCACAAACATCGGTACTGCTCTTGACTGTTTACTCGAAGTCAGACCATGAAGACATCAGCATCAAAGAAATCGGTAGTATCTTGGGCGAATACTATGGAAGCGGATAGATGGGTTGAGCCTCAGCCACAAGAAGGTAGACAATCCTCTGAAGAATTAGTTATTTTGGTCAAAATAGGTCGAGGTGCTATCGATGAGGGCAATTGAAGTTACCGGTGTCGTAGACGGAGAAGGGAACTTGTCCCTCCACCAGCCTGTGCCCTTAATGGCTCAGGGATCTGTCCGCGTAATTATTTTGTATTCAGAGCAAACAGAAGAACTTGAGCATGACGTGAGCGATACAAGCGATACATCAGTGGAAGATGTAAAGGCAAATTTACGCAGAGCTCTGCAACAGGCAGCCTCTGGGCAAAGAATCCCCCTTTCTCAGATGTGGACAGGGATTGATGTAGATTGATCTGATGCTTAATCTTTGCTTCCTCGCACGAATGTCGCCTTGGTGATGCCCAAAAATTTTTTTAGCAACTTGAGCAGTGCGATCACTATCTCCTCTACCCGGAGTTGGGGACACCTAGCACCCTGCCCGTTCCCAGTTTGGTCTCCTAGTTCTTGTCCCTGCGCGGGAACTGTGGTGCCAAAGCCATGCCCCCTAAAAGTTGGCATTTTGTCCCGAACTGCTCCCCAAGCCAGAAGTGCTTCTTGGGGGGCGGGTGCGTGGCTCAATGGTATGGGGATGGACGGCAAAGCTATGGGCCGCCTCAGCCATCGACCAATGCAGCATCGGTTCTGCCCCAGCCGCCACGGGTGCCCCACCACAGGGCGATCGCCCCTCCAAAACCCGCATAAGCTCCTGGGCTACGGCCTTTGCTAGCAAGGGGGGGACAGAGTTGCCAATTTGCCGAAACCCATGCCACTTTGTGCTATGGAAGCGGAACCAATCGGGGTAGGAGTGCAACCGTGCCGCCTCCCTGACAGTTATGCATCGGGGTTGGAAGGGATGGATGGGTCGCGGCGAGGTAAAGGCCCCGCGATTGCTGGCGGTGCCGGCACGGAGAGTATTGCTGACCCCATGGGGATCGAGCCTCAAAAACCTGCTGACGGGTTCTTTGCTGCCAGCGGGTGTTTCCTCGAACCGCTGCATGCACTCAGCACTGTGCCGCGTCCGCAGACTATTGGTCAGGAGTCGAGGATTCCATGGGCGAATGTAGGAATAATCCTCCCGATCGCGCTGCCATCCCCTCAGGGTCGCGGCGTAGGTGCCCAAGGGCATGCCATATTCGGCATAGCACGTATCTCGATCCCATAGCTCGGGGAACTGGGTCACCTCCGGTAGATCGGCGATCGCCTCCCACACCGTAGGTCCATGGGGCAAATGGCATAACAGCCGCTTGGGGGATTTGGGGATTTGGGTGGTGGCGCAGGGATAGGAAGGAAGGGGCAGATCCGCCCGGCACCCCAAAAGAAAGAGCCGTTCCCTGCTTTGGGGCACGCCATAATTGCCCGCATTCAACACCTGATAGTCTTCCCTGACGCGATAGCCCCTCCGGTCAAACTCCCATAGCACCTCTGCGAGAAAGTGGCGGTGGGAACCCTGGGTGAGACCCTTCACATTTTCGAGCACAAAGTACTTGGGGTTCAGCTCCGTTACCAAGCGCAGAAAGTGTTGGAGCAAAAAATTGCGCGGATCATCAAATGCCCTTTTGCCGATCAAGGAAAAACCTTGGCAGGGGGAGCCCCCAAACACCACATCTATGTCCTGCTGTTGAATGGCAGAATCGGCCCGGATGTTGGCTCCCGTAATTGTGGTGACACTGCGACAAAGCACCGTCCAATGGGGGAAATTGAACTTGTGGATGGCACAGTGAATGGGATCGATTTCGACGGATGCCAGGACATCAAAACCCGCCTGCTCGAAGCCCAGGGTCATGCCACCCGCTCCAGAAAATAAATCTACGGCAATGGGTCTCATGGTTGCAAACCCGATCGGGGTTCTCGCCGAGGGAATCAGAGTGTGGACTTCAGTATAGGCACATATGACGGGTTCTGGGCTGCGCTAAGATCGTGATATGGCATTTCCCGGTGTGGTCTTCTATGTGGTTATTCCTTGGTCGGTTCATGGCGGTGGCTCTAGCAGTGATTATGGTTGGGCACTTGTCGGTGGCCCAGGCAGCTTCCCTCACTGACGGGGTGGTGCAAACGGTGCTAGAAAACGGGCTCACTGTTCTGAGCAAGGAAGTGAAGACCGCCCCCGTTGTAACCGTGCAGGTGTGGTACCGCGTGGGTTCACGGAACGAGCGACCGGGGATTACGGGCATCTCCCACATGGTGGAACACCTGATGTTTAAGGGTACCCAGACACGCCCAGTGCAGTTCGGGCGGCTGTTTAGTGCCCTCGGGAGTTCTTCCAATGCCTTTACCAGCTATGACATGACCGCCTACTACGGCACGGTGGGCAACGATAAGTTGGCGGCCCTTTTGGAATTGGAAGCGGATCGAATGGCCAATGCCCGTATGGGGGCAGAGGAGTTGCAGAGTGAGCGTACGGTGGTGCTATCAGAGTTGGACGGGGGAAATAACAATCCGGGAACCCGCCTCTACCGCCAAGTGATGCAAGCTGCCTTCCCCAAAAGCTCCTACGGCTGGATGGTGATCGGCGATCGCCGGGATGTGGAAAACTACACCGTTGCCGACGTGCAGGCCTACTACCGCCAGTTCTATCGCCCCGATAATGCCACGCTAGTGGTGGTCGGTAATTTTAAAACCGCGGAACTGCTGTCCGAAGTGCGGCGGCTGTTTGGAGGTATTGCCCGCCCCGGTACGCCGCTGCCTTCGGTGGAACCCCTAGCCCAGCCCCTAGTGGCTACGCCCATTTCCCAGCCCATTACCCTCAAGGAGCCGGGGAGTGTGCCCTTTCTCCAGGCGGTGTATCCCACCCTGCCTGCGGTTACCCATCCCGATATTCCGGCGTTGGATTTGTTGGAAAATATTCTCAGCGGCGGCAGAAGTTCGCGGCTATATCAAAGCCTTGTGGAGCGGGGTCTAGCCACCAACGTCAGTGCCGGCGCGTCGGGAATGATGGGTTTAGGGTGGTTTTCCTTTAGTGGCACCCCGGCCCAGGGCAAGAGCTTAGCAGAATTGGATCGGTTGATTGTGGCTCAGGTGGAGCGCCTCCAATCTGGCGGGGTGACGGGGGACGAGCTAGCACGGGCGCAACGTAACGTGCGGACATCGTTTATTATCAGCAACCGCGACATGGTGTCCCAAGCAAACCAAATCGCGTACCTGCAAACTGTCACGGGTGATTATCGTTTTGGCGATCGCTACCTAGCAGCCATTGCTAAAGTTACCCCCGCAGACATCCAACGGGTAGCACGGCAGTACTTAGATCCCCAGCGGCGGGTGGTGGGCTTTTTTATGCCAACAGTCGTGACTGCCCAGGCCGGGCAAAATATCACCGGTGATACGCGCACGAGCGAAGTGCGTCCCAGCGAGCCCGTCAATCCGGCGGAAGTGGCGCAGTATTTGCCCCCCAGCGCCCTGAGCCTAAACCCACCTGCGGTGGAACCCGTGCAGCCGGAGCGATTTGTCCTGCCCAATGGTCTGACGACGCTGCTGCTGGTGGATCGTAGCTCTCCCACAGTGGCGATCGCCGGTAATATTGACGCTGGCAGCGGCTTTGATACCGCCGAAAAAGCAGGACTGGCCTCCCTGACGGCCCAAAATCTCCGCAATGGCACCCGGCGGCAGACGGCCCTAGAACTAGCCCAAACCCTGGAAAATCGCGGTGCCAGCCTTGGCTTTGGCGCTGGGCGAGAATCCGTAGGGATCAGTGCCCTATCTCTGCGGGAGGATGCCCCCATTGTGCTTAACCAGCTGGCGGAAGTGCTGCAAACGGCCACCTTCCCTGAGGATGAATTTCAGCGCAACCGCGATCGCAACCTTGTGTCTCTTAAATCGGAACTGGATTCCCCCAATGCCCTCGCCCGCCGGATCTTTCAGCAGGAACTCTATCCCCCGGGGCATCCGTTCCACGTGATGCGCACCGAAGCCAGCCTCAGAGCGATTCAGCGCAGCGATCTGGCCACTTTTTACCGTCGCCACTACCGCCCTGACACCACCACCCTCGTGATTATGGGGG
Organism: Cyanobacteria bacterium UBA999; assembly: GCA_002291895.1. Taxonomy (GTDB): domain Bacteria; phylum Cyanobacteriota; class Cyanobacteriia; order Pseudanabaenales; family Pseudanabaenaceae; genus UBA999. The sequence goes on along the minus strand of DBAX01000118.1, from coordinate 34,533 downwards.
ATTTTGACCCTGCCACGATGAAGTCCCAGCTGCGCCGGGAATTTGGTGCCTGGCAAGCCCAGGGAACCGCTCCCAGGTTGGTGTACCCCGCAGTATCCCTGCCGGAGCGCCTTACCCGCAAGCAGGCTACCCTGCCAGGTAAAACCCAAGCTGTCACCCTCATGGGGCACCCCAGCATTACCCGCCGCGATCCCCGCTACTTTGCCGCCCTGATCCTCAACCAAGTCCTTGGGGGTGACACCCTTGCTAGCCGCCTCGGTACCGAATTGCGCGATCGCCAGGGGCTGACCTACGGCGTCTACAGTTTCTTCAATGCCGGTCGGGACCACGGATCCTTTAACGTGCAGATGCAGACCAGCGCCGCCGATAATGCCAAGGCGATCGAGCAGGCTCTGACCTTGATTCGCCAAGTCCAAACCCAGGGCATCACCGCCGAAGAATTTGCCTTTGCCCAAAAGGATCTCATCAATAGCTTCCCCGTCGGTCTTGCTGACCCCGACAGCATTGCCAGCGCCATTCTCAGGGATGAACTTTACGGCTATCCCCTAGGAGATTTTTACAACTTTCCCCAGCGGGTTCGGGCCGTCGCCCAGGAAGAAGCCAACCGCCTAGCCCAGGAACTCTTCCGTCCCGATCGCCTCCTGGTTGTCAGTATTAAACCCGATGCACCTAGGGAGGGCAGCAAGTAACGTTAAGGTAACAAACAGTAAAGAAAACCTGGGTATTCTATTACATTCCTTTAAGTTGGGCGGGGCGATCGCAAGGGTGGCGAAAGCCTAGGATAAACTTTGGAAGCATGATCATGTATCATCCACACTCTGGAGAACCAACACAATGTCCCACGCAGTTAAAATCTACGATACTTGTATCGGCTGCACCCAATGTGTTCGGGCTTGTCCCTGTGATGTCTTGGAAATGGTGCCTTGGGATGGGTGTAAGGCGGGGCAAATTGCTTCGTCCCCCCGCACTGAGGACTGTATCGGTTGCAAACGTTGCGAAACGGCTTGTCCTACCGACTTTCTGAGCATTCGCGTGTACTTGGGCGCTGAAACCACACGGAGCATGGGCCTAACCTATTAGGTTGTGCCTTTGTCTGTGTTGCACTTGTTTATATGATTCATTTTTAGGGCTGTCACTTTTGTGGCAGCCTATATTGTATTTTTTCTGATTGTTTTCATTTTCTCATGGGGCAAATGTCTGTCATTTAGGACAGGGACTAGATCTGCGCGCAGTCACCTATTTGAGTGGGGCGAATTTGGCTTCGACTCCGTTCAGCCTGCAACGATAATGATGTCTGAATAGCCTGCTTCGGGCTACAGGTAATGCCCCTTGGGAGGTGCCATATTTTTTTCTCTTGGTTTCTCAACAAAATAGCAATAAAATAGTAATATTGATGCACCTGCAGGAGCCGATTCCCTTGCTGTGTACCCCGCAATAGCTACCATAGGTTCGAGCGACGCAAGACTCCGTCTTTTTTGGCAAAGGCCAGATCAACTTGACCTAGAGCACCATCAAAGGGCCTGCGGAGATGACCAGTAATATCGTCGTACACCTCGTACCCCCTAGCACCCATAAAATCGATCACTTCGCGAAATATGGGGATACCGGGCACATTATCAAAAGCATAGAGACTAATTTCCAGAATGAATAACTCCGTAGTGCCAAATAGAGAGCTTGCCCCTTTTAAAGCCTCCAGTTCAAATCCTTGAATATCAAGTTTAACTAGGTCGGGGATTCCTGACTGTTGGGATGCCAGCAAGGTGTCAATGGTCACAATTTTAACTTGCCTTTGTTTGCCAGTCAGCAATAGGTTTTCATCTGGAGGGGGGAGAAAGGAAGAGCCAGCCAAATCGCTCCAGATTGTTTGGACGAGTTGCCCTTCTTGGGAGCCTGCACCAGCTTCTATCCACGAAATATCTTGAAACTCCGAGCATAAAATATTTAAGGGTTCGCGCATCTCTGGCTGCGGTTCAATGAGCATAAATTGAGATTGGGGAAATACACCCTTAGCCATGCGCGTCCAGTCACCGCGATTTGCACCCACATCAAGAATGAAGTGCGGTAAAAAATGTCGCGCCTTAAGGTCTTCAAGAAATGATTTGATACAGCCGATGGGACGGCGATCAGAGCCAGGTTTTTCCTCTGCTTTGTAGGGGATTATTGTGTATCCCAGTGAGTGCAGTAGCTTCTTCAAGGTTTTTTTCATTCTTGCGTTTTGAGGTTGGACTAGCTGAAATCATATAATAGATAGGATTAATCTATGCTTACCTGTTGCAAAGGCTATGGTTTATCGCTGCAAGAATACTATTCTTTGCCTTTTTTTGGGATTGACGACCGTGATGGGCGTTTCCTGGAGCAGTGCTCGTCCCGGGGCGCAGGATGCTAGGTCGATCGCCCAAACCCTAACTGAGCGGGGGCTAGATAAATACAAATTTGGGGATCCTGTGGGGGCGATCGCGGATTTGAATCAGGCGATTCTACGCAACCCTCGCTCTGCCCAAGCCTTTTGGGTGCGGGGGCAAGCCTTCCACAAACTTGGGAAGTCATCCCAAGCGATCGCCGATCTCAACAGGGCGGTGCAACTGCGTCCCCAGGATCCACTTATTCTTTTCAGCCGTGGCAACGTGCGGGACGACCTGCAGGATCGGGTAGGGGCGATCGCCGACTACAATCAAGCCATAGTGCTGCGCCCCGACTTTGCTGCTGCCTACTACAACCGTGGTTTGGTCAAATCCCAATTGGGCGATCGCCCCGGAGCCCTCCGGGATCTGACCGATGCCCTCCGGTTTTTTGCCCAGTTTAGGGATACGGTGGGCTACCAGAGAGCGTTCCAGTTGCGCCGTCAGTTGGGCGGCTAGGGGAAGGGCGACTCAGGACGGCTTAATCAATTCTTGAATCCAAAATACTCCCGTGGCGGCCAGCAGGGAAATGAGCCATTCGCTTGGGGCTAGGGGTTCGGTAATAAAGAGGTTGTTAAGGATTGGTAGATGCACGAGGGCGACTTGGGTGAGCAGCACACCCCCTAAAACTACTATTAGGGGCACATTTTGCAGGAACTGGTGCCGGGCGATCGCGCAGGCATGGAACCCCTGGGCGCAGACGAGACAGGTCAGGGCCATGGTGCGGGCAGTGGCAAAACGCGCTGTCTCTCCACGATAGGTAAGCCAAAAAACTAGGCTTGTGGCGAGCACCACGGCAGAAACAGCCAGCAGGATGCGCAAGTAGGTACCCCGGCGCAGCATGGTTTCAAAGCGTCGCCGAGGTTGGAGGAGCAAACTGGGAGATGTCGGTTCCAGAATGAGCGGTAAAGAGACGAGGGGCGTTACGATGCCACCAACCCACAGCAGATGCATGGGCACAATGGTCAAGCCGGCGATCGCCTCATTGAGGGTAAGGATGAGCAGGGCAAAGGCACAGGTAACTCCCAGCACCACGACCCGCTGCATCCGGTCAAACACGGCGCGGCCTTCGAGAATGGCGGCGACGATCCCATCGTGTTCCGGGCGGGGCAGCACGAGACCGGCACTGTCTACAACATCGCGACGACAGGAACGGTGGCAAATCCCGACATCCGCTTGGCGGAGTAAACCCAGCTCCCGTTGATCCTGGGCTACAAAGGCGATCGCTCCGCGCGGGGCTTGCTGCTGCCAGAGGCGCAGCCATTCCTGGGGCACATCTAGGAGGCTATGGAGTTCTAGTCCTAGGGTTTCACCTAGGGCAACGGCATCGGCTTCGTCGGCACGAATCAGTCCTTTCCAATGGATCCCTGCCCGGCGCACATCGTCGAACATCATGGGGGTATCCGATTCCAGAACAAGGGCGATCGTGTGTACCCGTCCCAGGGCGTCTAGCACCGATGGCGTCCGCACCCAAAGGCGCTGCCTTGCCAAGTGACGGATGCCCAGAACCTGGACTAGGGTTGCCAATCGCAGCCAATTTTGGGGGTAGGTGGCTAGAGCAAGGGAAATCACGGCCATGCCAGCGACGGGCCATTTTTCCTCCCAAGAAAGACTTGCCATCTTACCCCAGGAAAGCCCCCCCACGGCGATCGCCACCACTAGGGACAGCGGCACCCAGCCGCGGCGCATTTGGCGGAGCTGCTGGTGCAGCAGGGACGGGGGATCCTGCACCACAAACCGCTGGGCAAAAACCTGGGCTCCCGTAGCAACCACAATACCAATTACTTCTCCTTGGCTGATTTCGCTTCCGGCATAGATCAAATTAGCGTAGGTTAGGGGATCGCCACTATTGGGCTCTATCCCCGGTTGTTTTTTGTAGAGCCCATCTCCGCCAAGCTCCGTCTGGTTAACGGCCAGGTCTTCACTGGCCTGCCACACGTAAACATCGACCGTGGGGCGATCGCCCTCCACCATGGCCACCACATCCCCGACCACCACCGCCCGGGAAGGAATCTCCAGCCACTCGCGATCACGTTTTACCACCGCCTGGGTTGTCTCCCCGCGGGATTGCCGTCGCTGGGTGTTCCGCTCCTGCCCCTGTAACGCCGAGAGGTGAAACCACAGCCCCAGTAGCCCATGGAGGGCCGCAACCAGGGCGATCGCCCAGCCTTCTCCCGTCTGCCACTGCCACACTGCGGCGATCGCAGCGATCCCATAGATCCAAACACTAGCTAGGGGTTGGGCTAGGGCCAGCCAACGGGGTGGCTTGCGGGGCAAACGATTGGGGCCCCACTGGCGCAGACGCTGCCGTGCTGCCACATAGGACAATCCCTCCGGCTCCGACACCACCTGGGTCAAAACCTGCTCCACCGTCCACGTATGCCAGGGAAGGCTAGGGTCAATCGGTGGCATTGCCGACTTAGCCATTGAATCCCGCGCCTCCAAATGTACCCAGATTAGGGCAAGGGTACTGCAAAACTAGAGCTTTGCAACCGTCAAGGTGCAAAAAGCTTCGCCCATTTCCAAGCGGTCGATGTGGTAGCCGTCCATGCGCAAGCTCTGGGGAACTTGCTCGGCGGGTTCGCCATGGTCGAGCCAAATTTCCAGGCGATCGCCCGCCGCCAACCGTTCGAGGGACAGCTTCGCTCGGATAAAACTCATGGGACAGGGAACGCCGCGCAGATCCAGCATCGAGGTTCCCCTAACCCTTGAAAATATTGCCAATGTTGCCCAGAAACCCCTCAACGCCGCCTTTGGGGGTATTGCCGCGTAATTTTTCGAGCACTTCGCGTTCCTCCGCCGAAATCTTGTTAGGAATTTCCACAACCACCTTGATCATGTGGTCGCCCCGAGCTACCGGATTGCCCAATTTAGGAACGCCCAGACCCTCCAAGGTCAGCACAGCGCCGGGCTGAATGCCGGCAGGAATGGTAAGGGGTTTGGCTCCGTCAACGGTTTCGATGTCAATTTTGTTGCCCAAAATGGCATCGAGGTAGCTGATTTTCACCTCGGAGAGAATGTTGATGCCATCCCGCTGAAACTGGGTATCCGCCTCTACGAACAGGTAGACATAGAGATCGCCCGCCGGCCCTCCCCGCTGACCGGCATCGCCTTCCCCTGCCACCCGCAGACGGGTGCCGCTATCAACCCCGGCAGGAATGGTGATCTTTAGCTTCTTGGAAACTTGGTTGAGCCCCGCTCCGCCACAGGTGTCGCACTTTTCCTCAATCATTTGTCCTGTGCCGTTGCAGGTGGGGCAGGTGGAGACCTGGGTGAAACTGCCAAAGGGAGTCCGGGTGGCGCGACGCACCTGACCCGAGCCGCCACAGGTGGTGCAGGTGCGGGGACGGGTGCCCGGTTTAGCCCCACTGCCATTACAGGTGGTGCAGGTTTCTAGGTGGGTGATTTTGATCTGGCGATCGCGCCCAAAGACCGCCTCGCGAAACTCCAACTTTAGGTCGAAGCGCAGGTCGTCACCGCGCGTAGGGCCGGTTCGCCGCCGCGTTTGGGTACCTGCACCAGCGAAACCACCGAAGAAACTCTCGAAAATATCGGCGAAACCGCCAAAGTCTCCCATGTCCGGGCTGCCTGCCGCCCCAGATACCCCTGCCGCCCCAAATCTGTCGTAGCGGGCCCGGGTTTCCGGCTCCGATAGCACCTCGTAGGCTTGATTGATTTCCTTGAACCGCTCATCGGCACCGGGTTCTTTATTGACGTCGGGGTGATACTTACGGGCGAGACGGCGATAGGCTCGCTTGATTTCTTCTTTGTCCGCATTACGGTCAACGCCGAGGATTTCGTAGTAGTCACGCGCCATACTTTTGTCGTGCCATGTAAAACTTTATTTTAATCTACCACCAAGATTACTGCGGCTTGGTGCGCACCGTAATGTTGCCGTTGACGACGGTCTGACAGGCTAGCCGGTAGGAGTTGGGTTTGCGCTTCAGTTTGCGTTCCTCCGATTCCGTGCGGGGAGAGAGGTGCTCCGCGCCCTCAAGGATCTCCACCTGGCAGGTACCACACTGCCCATAGCCGTTACAGTTGGTCAGCTTGCCCATGAACTTGTAGAGGTCTATACCGTGCTCCATGGCTTTGAGGCGGAGGTTGACGCCATCCATGGCAATTATTTCTTTGTCCTCGTTGCTGAATTTAATGTTGGCCATAGGGTGCGACGGGAAAATCACCTTGCATCTTAACCCGTTTCGATGGCGGTAGGGTCGCGTTTTCCTAACAGCAGGTAGGTGGACATCTTACCTTTACCTTTGACGGAAATTGTGCCTCTCGGTTCGAGGTGGTAGGCGTGGCGGAGCAGGGCGTAGGTGCTTTCCGTTACTTGAATGCTGTCGGCCAGTCCTTGGGATTCCATACGGCTGGCGATGTTGACCGCATCCCCCCAAAGGTCGTAGATGAATTTTTTGATGCCAATGACACCAGCGATCGCCGCACCTGTGTTGATGCCAATCCGCAGGCGGAAGCGGGTGCCATCATCCCGCTGAAAATGTCCCATTTCCCGCTGGAGCGCCAAGGCCAGATCCGCCGCCCGTTGGGCATGGTCGGGGCAGGGGGTGGGCAAGCCGGCAACGGCCATGTAGGCATCGCCAATGGTCTTGATTTTTTCTAGGCCGTACTGATCGGCGAGGATATCAAAGCTCGAAAAGATGTCGTTGAGGAGGGCGACCAGCTCGGTGGCGGGAATGCGGGCGGCTAGGGAGGTGAAATCCACGATGTCGGCAAAAACGATGGTCACGGCTTCATAGCGGGTGGCGATCGCCCCGGGGCCAAGCTTGAGTTGCTGCACGATCACTTGGGGCAAAACGTTGAGCAAAAGCTGCTCCGAGCGCTGTCGCTCCTGGTGCAAAGCTACCTCGGTGAGCTTGCGTTCGGTAATATCTTGGACGATGCCCTCAAACCAAGCTTCCCCATAACCCTGGGCGATCAGGCGGGCATTGACCAAAACCCAGAGGGTGCTGCCGTCTAAGTGGGCGATTTGGGCTTCGAAGTTGGCGATCGCGCCGTCCTGGCGCAGGTGGTGTCTGAGCGTCTCGAAGCAACTAGGCTCCAGAAAACCCAGGCGCGGTAGTTGAGCGGTGAGGAGCGTCTGGGGGCTACGGTACCCGTAGATCCGGGCCAGGGCAGGATTGGCGCTGAGATAGCTGCCCTCAAGGCTAGCTACAAAAATGCCCTCCAAGGCGTTTTCAAAAATGCCGCGGTATTTGGCTTCGGCAGTGCGCAGTTCCTCTTCGGCGCGTTTTTCCGCAGTGATATTGATAATGATGCCATCCCAGACGATGTCGCCAGTGGCAGTGCGATGGGGGGCAGAGATCAAGCGCACCCAGGGCGGTTCGCGCGTCAACCCGATCGCCCGATACTCGTGCTCGAAGGGAGTAAGGGTTGTTGCCGAAAGGTGTACCTTTTGGGTCAGGGTGGCCCGATCCTCGGGGTGCGCTAGGTCAAAAATCCACTCCAAGTGCTGTAAGAACTCGGCGGGGGAAAGCCCGAAAATCTCCTCCGTCCGCGGGCTGATGTAGGGCATCGAAACGCTGCCATCGACGTGGAGAATCGCCCGATAGATCACCCCCGGCACGTTGGCGGCCATGGCGGCGAACTGCGCTTCACGCTCCTCTAGGCGCTGCTCCTTGGCTTGGCGCTCTAAAATTTCGCCCTTAAGGCGGTGAATGAGGCTTTGGAGCTGTTGGGTGCGATCGCGCACGCGGCGCTCTAGGAGCTGGTTGGTTTCCCGCAGGACGGTTTGGGTGCGGATCAGCTCGGCTTGGGCCTGCTTGAGGCGTTGATTGGCCGACAGCAATTTGGTCATCACGGCGCGGGTGATTTCCGGGGCTAGGTGCTTGCGCGAATCCGGCTTGGCCCCCCCCAGAAGTGCGCCGATGGTTTGCTCCAGTTCCTGGGCGTCCCGGTCTAGTTGCCAGCTCCCGCTGAGGGTTTCCGTAACATTGGCCAAAAGCTCTAGGATGGGACGGGATTGCTGGGAGGGAAAGGATTCTACCCCCCACCAGGGCAAAGGGGCGATCGCCCCCCAGGATTCCACCCGCTCCAGCGTCCCGGTAGGTTGAACCCACCCCAGGGCAGCGTCGGCGGTTACATGGTGGTTGGAATTCAGGGCCATGCCACCGTATTCCAGACCAATTGCCGCCTGCCGTACCAGTTCCGGCAGGGTCGAGCCCGCCTTAGTCACGGCCTGCTGCCAGAGGAAGAGTTGCCCGTAGGCTGCTGGTGTTGCCGATCCGCAGAGATATCGCCCTGCCAAACTGCCCGGGGACACCCCAGAGGCGATCAGTTCCCGAATGTGCTCTTCCCTGAGGTGGCAAAACAGGATCGGGGTCGCTACATCCCCTGCTGCGGCACAGGCTAGCAAAAAATTTTGACTGGCCACCGGCCCCAGCAAGCACAGGATAAAGCTTGGTCGCTGTTGCTGCATGACCCCCAGAACTTCGGCGAATACGGCCAGCCCTTCTCCGCCCCCTGCGACCCGCAATCCTTGCCCAGCCCGCGATCGCACCAAGCAGTGGAGCACCCGTCCGTAGATCGAGTCATCGTAGATCACAAGGGGGCGATCGCCGTGGTGTTGCTCCATCCAAGATAGAGCTGGCAGCACCCCCTGATTGGGGCACAGCCCGGTGTAAAAGACCTGGGGATGCTCCTCAAGGCCCTCGTAGGTGGAGGGAAACCAAAGGTGTCCTCCGTGGGTCGCCAGAATGGGCAGCAGCGCCTTGCGCTGGCGTGAATCCCGCAGCCCAAAAAATGTCTGAATTTGCCGCCGCTCGAGGAGCCACGCCACCTTGCGGGTCAATTGCTGCTCTGATCCCTCGGTATCTATCTCCACCGCCTGAATCAGCTGCCCCAGAACTCCCCCTTGGGCATTGAGTTCGCCAATCGCCCGTAGAGCTCCATCCTTTAGGATTTCCTCAACTGCCGCATCCCTGCCCGTAAGCGCCTGAAGTAAGCCGACAGCGATGGTCATGAATTCCGAGTCCTAGGTGTAACAACCTAGATTGTAGTCCTGATCTTCGTGACCTGCCATGCCACCTCCGTACCATTGCGTCCGGATTTGGTAAAGCAAAAACCATAGCGCTGAAAGGGCGACTTAGGTAAAGTATTGAGCAGCAAAAGCTGCTTTATGTGGGAACTGCTTAGCCACCAAGCTTGGCTCACCGCTTCATCGAGGAGGCGTAGATTTTTATAGGAAACCAGTTCTTTGGCTAAGTCCTCTTCGGGAAATTGGGAGGCAAACAGCAGCTCTACGAGGGGCTGTAACTCCCGGGACTTCATGGGCACTATTTGACTGGGGGGATGCATCATGGCGATCGCAAACGAAACGGCATTTCGCGTCTGTAATACCCCAATAATCCGATTCCGTCAAGGAATTGCAGCAAGGTCTAGGAGGGGCGCTACATCAAGCTGCCGTGTCGGGAATGACAGCCATTGCGCGCAAAAATGTGAGCCATTTGGCTGCATTCAAACTCAGAATTAGGACATTCACCCGTTGCCACGAGGCGCATTCTGCCCCATAGCTTGTCATGAATTGGGGTGGGATTCCCTATAGTTCGCAACGGGGCATTTGTGATTAGTTGGCATTGATCTTTACTGCATCTTTATGGACACAACCTGGGAGCAGGGGGCAAGCAGACCCAACTGCTAGAATCGAGAGCGTATGTCTGCAAAAAAGCCAAGGGAATCCATGCGAATTATATTAATGACCGGAAAAGGTGGCGTAGGTAAAACCTCCGTCGCCGCTGCCACAGGGATGCGCTGCGCTGAACTGGGCTATCGCACCCTTGTGCTGAGTACCGACCCCGCCCACTCCCTCGCCGACAGCTTTGCGATCGCCCTCGGGCACGAGCCCCACGAAGTACGCCCCAATCTCTGGGCCGCCGAGCTGGATGCCCTGCGGGAACTGGAGGGTAACTGGGGAGCCGTCAAGCGCTACATCAGCGAGGTGCTGCAGGCCCGGGGACTGGAAGGTGTGCAGGCCGAAGAACTGGCGATTTTGCCTGGAATGGATGAAATTTTTGGTCTGGTTCGGGTGAAGCGGCATCACGATGCCAAGGATTTTGATGTACTGATCATTGACTCCGCACCCACGGGCACGGCCCTCCGTCTCCTTTCCTTGCCGGAGGTGGCGGGTTGGTACATGCGCAAGTTTTACAAGCCGCTTCAGGGTATGGCCCAGGTGCTGTCGCCGGTGTTCGAGCCCATCTTCAAGCGGGTAACGGGCTTTTCCTTGCCTAACAAAGAGGTGATGGACGCTCCCTACGAGTTCTACGAAGAGCTTGAGGCCCTAGAAAAAATCCTCACCAATAACGCAATCACGACGGTACGCCTCGTGACCAATCCGGAGCGGATGGTAATCAACGAATCGCTGCGGGCCCACTCCTACCTCAGCCTTTACAACGTAGCCACCGACTTGGTCATTGCCAACCGCGTCATTCCCGACTCCGTTCAGGATCCCTTCTTTCAGGCATGGAAGGAAAAGCAGAAAAAATATTGCGAACAGATCCATAACGACTTCCATCCCCTACCCATCAAGCAAGTGCCCCTCTATGCCGAGGAACTATGCGGCCTGGCTTCCCTAGAGCGCCTGAAGGAGACCCTCCACGGGCAGGAGGATCCCACCCAGGTGTTTTATAAGGAAAACACGATTCGCGTGGTTGAGGAAAATAACCAATACCGGCTGGATCTCTACCTGCCTGGGGTGCCAAAGGAGCAGATCGAGCTTTCCAAAACGGGGGATGAGTTGAATATTCGCATCGGTAACCACCGTCGCAATTTGGTTTTGCCCCAGGCTCTGTCGCTGCTGCAACCCTGCGGTGCCAAGATGGAGGATGATTACCTTAAGATTCGGTTTGCGGAGCCGGCCAAACGCTAGGGAATCGAACAAACGATGGCTAGGTTGCGCCTGTCGGCGGTGTCGAAGTCCTTTGCCCAGCAGCCTGTGCTTCAGGATATTTCTTTGGAGGTAGGCGATCGCGAGTTTTTGGTGCTTGTGGGGGCCTCGGGGTGTGGCAAAAGTACGCTACTGCGGCTGATTGCAGGTTTGGAGTCCCTGACGACGGGGGGCATTTACCTTAACGATCGCCCGATCCATACCCTGCCGCCGGCCCAGCGGGACATGGCCATGGTCTTTCAGAGCTATGCCCTCTATCCCCACATGACGGTCTATGAAAATATTGCCTTTGGGCTGCGGCGGCAGCAGCGATCGCGCCTAGGACTGTGGCGAGCATGGCAGCAGCGGCAGCAGGTACAGCAACGGGTGCATCAGGTGGCGGAGTTATTGCACATTGGTGCCCTGTTATTCCGCAAACCTAAGGAGCTATCCGGTGGCCAAAAGCAGCGGGTGGCCCTCGGTCGGGCGATCGCCCGGAATCCCCAAGTATTTTTAATGGATGAGCCGCTTTCCAACCTGGATCTGCATTTGCGCAATGAAACCCGTACCCAGTTGATGCAGCTGCACCGGGAACTGGAAACGACTACGGTCTACGTCACCCACGACCAAACCGAAGCCATGACTATGGGCGATCGCCTGGTGGTGTTGCATCAGGGGCGGATCCAGCAATGCGATACGCCATGGCAGATCTACTGCACGCCGGTGAACCGCTACGTAGCCCAATTTGTTGGCTATCCACCGATGAATGTTCTGCCGATTTCCCTGACCAAAGAGGGCACGATGGTGGCAGATTGGCTGCGCCAACCCATCCCAACCAAAGTCGCGGCAACGGGCGATCGCCTTTTGTGGGGGGTGCGTCCCGAAGATTGGCAGCTCTGCCCCAGCGATGAAGCGGATTTCCAGGGCGTAGTGCGGCGGATTGAGGTGCTCGGTGCCGATGCGGTTGTCGATGTGGCGATCGCCCCCACCCTGACGGTGCAGTGCAAACTACCGACCCCCCAACTTTACGATCGGGGTCTGGGCGTGGGCCGTAGCTTGTCCCTCCGGGGCGATCGCCTGAAGTTTCATTTTTTTGATGCCGTCACCGAGCAACGCCTCTAGGGTTTGCGCCATACCCTAGGAAAGCGTCGTAGGAGTTGGCGGCGCAGCTTCTAGGGGGGCTAGCTCTGATGTTGCCCCGCCCCCACTGACTAGGTAGATGCTCACCATCGTGCAGGTCACACCGAGCCACTGGGTTACCGTCAGGCGTTCGTGCAAAAACAGGCTGCTAAACAACAATGCAAACACGGGCGTAGAGAAAGTCAGGGCACTCAGGGTGGTCAAACTGCCGTGGCTAGCAAAAAAGAAAAAAACCCCGTAGGCGATCGCGCTACCCAAAACCGTCATGTAGCCCAGCCCCGTCCAGCCCCAAGCCGAAAGATGCTGGTAGGGCTCGATCTCGTAGGTCAGGGAGAGTGCCAAAAGTGGCACCCCGCCAAGGATCATATGCCAGGCTGTTGCCATCACCGGATCCACCCACCGGGTAACGGGACGGATCAAAATCGTGCCCACTGCCATGGACAGGGAGGCCCCCAGCATCAGCCATTCCCCGCTATGGAAGGCCCCAATCCGACCCACCGCAGCCCAATCCCGGAGCCATAGGGATTGCCACAACTGGGGCGGCAGACCGATCAAGCCAATGCCGACCAGCCCCAAAATCAGCCCCCAGCGCCCACGGGAAAGGATTTTCTCGCCGTAGAGCAGCGCCGCCAACACCGCCACAGCCAGGGGTTGGGAATCGATGAGGAGCGATCCTAGCCCCGCACCCGTGCGGTTCAGTCCCTCGGTTAAAAGTCCCTGAAATAGGGTGCCATCGGCGATCGCAAACAGACTGAGCCACCCCCACGCCACCCAGCCCCGGGGTTGGGCTTTGCCTAGGGCCACAGCCACGACCAGCAGCCCTAGACCCGCCGGCAGCAGCCGGAACGCCGCCATAAACAGGGGCGTCGTTTGGGGCATAACCCCCTTCATCACCACCATTGCCGTTCCCCACAGAAAAAAAGGCAGGATGACCAGGGGCGATCGCCGAGATGGAACTTCCATACACTAAAACAATGTAAAAATTACGTTACATTCTAGTCCCCAGGGCTTCAGTTCGGTAAACCACACTGGTTTGATCTGCCTTGAGCCCGTAGATTAGCACTCAGTCAGTGGGAGTGCTAACTCATGCCAAAGTGCTCCATGCTGTAACCGAACCCTTACTGAACGACAGGAGTGAATTGTTCCCTATGGCAACCATGTCTCTAAATGTCTCTACCGTGACTCCCCTGGCTGATCGCGTATTTATCAAGGTCAGCCAACGGGAAGAGAAGACCGCCGGCGGCATCTTCTTGCCGGACACTGCCAAAGAAAAGCCCCAAGTCGGCGAAATCGCTGCGGTTGGCCCTGGCAAGCTGGATGATAAAGGTGCCCGCGTCCCCATGGAAGTCAAGGTGGGTGACAAGGTGCTCTACTCCAAATACGCCGGCACCGATATCAAGATCGGCGATGAAGACTATGTGCTCTTGGCTGAAAAAGACATCCTGGCCGTCGTTGCCTAGTTTTTTGGTGTCCATCCGTTGAATTATTTTCCCCTAAGGTAGGTGCAAACATGGCTAAGAGAATTATTTACAACGAAGATGCCCGCCGTGCCCTAGAGCGCGGTATGGATATTCTGGCTGAATCGGTAGCAGTGACCCTCGGCCCCAAGGGACGCAACGTGGTGCTAGAGAAGAAATTTGGTGCGCCCCAAATCGTCAATGATGGCGTGACGATCGCCAAGGAAATCGAGCTGGAAGACCACGTGGAAAACACCGGTGTGGCGCTCATTCGCCAAGCTGCTTCCAAGACCAACGATGCTGCTGGCGACGGCACCACTACCGCCACAGTTTTGGCCCATGCCATTGTCAAGGAAGGTATGCGTAACGTTGCCGCTGGGGCTAACGCCATCGCCCTCAAGCGAGGCATCGACCGGGCTACCGCGTTCCTCGTCGATAAGATCAAAGAGCAGGCCAAGCCCGTGGAAGATTCCAAGGCGATCGCCCAAGTGGGTGCCATTTCCGCCGGCAACGACGATGCCGTGGGTCAAATGATTGCCCAAGCCATGGATAAAGTCGGCAAGGAAGGCGTGATCTCCCTTGAAGAAGGCAAATCCATGACCACGGAACTGGAAGTCACCGAAGGGATGCGCTTCGACAAAGGTTACATCTCCCCCTACTTCGCCACCGACACCGAGCGGATGGAAGCCAGCCTCGAAGAGCCCTTGGTGCTGATCACCGACAAGAAAATTACCTTGGTGCAGGATCTGGTGCCCGTTCTGGAACAAGTGGCCCGCTCCGGTCGCCCCCTGCTGATCATCGCTGAGGACATCGAAAAAGAAGCCCTCGCTACCCTAGTGGTCAACCGCCTGCGGGGTGTGCTCAATGTGTGCGCCGTCAAGGCTCCTGGCTTTGGCGATCGCCGCAAGGCCATGCTCGAAGATATGGCCGTGCTCACGGGTGGTCAGGTAATTACCGAAGATGCCGGTTTGCGCCTTGATGCCGTGAAGCTGGAATCCCTCGGTCGGGCTCGCCGGATCACCGTCACCAAGGACAACACCACGATCGTGGCCGAAGGCAACGAAGCAGCCGTTAAGGCCCGCTGCGAGCAAATCCGTCGCCAAATCGACGAAACCGACTCCTCCTTCGACAAGGAAAAACTCCAAGAGCGCTTGGCTAAGTTGGCCGGTGGTGTGGCGGTCGTCAAGGTGGGTGCTGCTACCGAAACCGAAATGAAGGATCGCAAGCTGCGCCTCGAAGATGCGATCAACGCTACCAAGGCAGCGGTGGAAGAAGGCATTGTGCCCGGCGGTGGCACGACCCTGGCCCACTTGGCTCCCCAACTGCACGCTTGGGCGGAAGCAAACCTGACCAGCGAAGAGTTGATCGGTGCCAAGATTGTTTCCAAGGCCCTGTTGGCTCCCGTGAAGCGGATTGCCGAAAATGCCGGGTTCAACGGTGCCGTCATCGCCGAGCGCGTCAAGGAGAAGGATTTCACCATCGGCTTTAATGCCATGACTGGGGAATTCGAAGACATGCTGGCTGCCGGGATTGTCGATCCTGCCAAGGTGACCCGCTCGGCCCTGCAAAATGCAGCCTCCATTGCCGGGATGATTCTGACCACCGAGTGCATCGTGGTCGATAAGCCCGAGGACAAGCCTGCGGCTCCCGCTGGCGGCGGCATGGGCGGCGGCGACTTCGACTACTAACGGGCCTCCGAGGGAACGAATATCGGTTTTTGGCCGCAAGTTCTGACCCAACGCGCACTTAAAAAGGCTCTCCACACTGTGGAGAGCTTTTCTCGTTTTAGTGCGCGTTTTTCCCTTTGGGCTAAAAGGATGCCGCGCCATTGTACGGAGTTGGATTCGGCGAATATATGTATTTGGATACACTTAGGTGTTGCTCTAAAAAAACTGCCGATGTCCCCCAACTTCCTTGCCCTGACAGCCATGGTATTGATGATGACAGCAACCGGCGAAGCATTGCCGCAGTCGGTGCGGGTTCCCCCTGCCTTTCAGGGGCGGTGGGCTTCTAGCCCTGCCCAGTGCGGTGTGGTTCATGAGGGTGCCCTGACCATCACGGCGGCAGAAGTTGCCTTTTATGCCAGTAGGGGAAAGGTGCAATCAGTTCGCGTTCTGGCTCCCCGCGAGATTGAAGTGGAGCTTGAGTCCCGAGGTGAGGGTGAAGTGTGGCGCAACAAGGTGCGCTTGCTTCTCTCCCAGGACGGACAACGCCTGACGGACGGTACGCGCAACCCCAAACTGACCCGGGTGCGGTGCAAGTAGCGCACAATTGAGCACTCAAGAGCTACTTGCAAGGCCGTAGTGCTCCTGCTGGCAACTAAAGCGAATGCGGCAGATCGTTGCACTAGTTCACGCAGCCAATTCCGTCGCGATCGCGATCAAAGTTGTGGGGATCGCTCCCCCGCACGGTGAGACGCCGGTAGGGAATATCTTTGCAATTGAGATCGGGAGGTGCCGGCGGAATGCATACATCGGGATAACTGGGTGCGCAGCGGTCGCTAGGTAGTGTTGATGGCTGCTGGGGGGTACATGGATTCGGATCGTCCCACAATCCAAGTCGTTGCCGCGCCGCTGCTTGTTGTGCTTGCCGTAACTCGGTAGCAATGTCAGGGCATCCACCAATGTACTGCTCGTAGACCCATGCTAGTCCTTGGCGCACCATCATGATGTTGATGTTGGTACCGCCCCGGGACACGATCGCCACTTGCCGCCCGTAGCGATCGTGATCGACTGGTTGCACGGATAGTGCCGTACCCCGAGGCAGGAGGTTTTTTAGGTAGGTTGCTGCATTTTGCCCATAGGCTTGCCGCGCCTCTGGGGCATCGATACAGGCCAGGCGCACGGTCGTTCTCTGACTCTTTTGTTCCACTGTGATGGTGTCGCCATCACCTACGCTGGTCACGTTTGGGCCGCAGCATGGGCGGTGGATAGTAGGGCGATCGCAAAAGCTGTCAGGGCGTCACGCATAGGGCAAGGGTTCAAGTGGAATGCTCAATCAATCGCAAATTTTTTTATTCTAGAACAGCTTTTCTGGCAAGCCGGCTTATCTTCTGCCCTTCTTTACCATGGTTACCAAAGGACATGACTGGGGCACCCGCTGCGGAGTGCAACGGTTGCTAAAATTCTCGACTTCTCCTGATCGCTTGCAGTCGCGCTACAGTTCCCTTGGGCGTGCCTCTTCACCATGGGATGTCCGTGGGCGAAACCATCACTATCGAACTTAGCGCAATCTTACCGGACGGTGACGGCGAGGGTTGAGGCTTCACATCTTGGGATGGCGGTCAAATAGGGAATTGGTGATGCGTCGGGCTAGGGTGCCCATGGGCAGGTGGGGCAGGTTGCCAATTTCTTGCCAGATGCCTGGGGCGGGTATTGGGAGCGATGGGCGGGCAGGCGCGAGGTGGACAAGCTCGTAGACCTGAAGGATTTGGCGAAAGTGGGTATAGCGATGGCGAAAGGTGCCCCGAAAGTGCCAGGGCGATGCCGGTGGGGTGTCCGCTGGTATCTGGGGCCAGGTCCACAGTTGGGGTAGCAGTCCGTCGGCGGGGGCCTGCTGGACAAGGGCGTGGGTGTCGGTGCGGTAGACAAGGGCAATCGCCGTGCGGGTGGGAATAGGCGATCGCTTTGGTTTGTGGGGAATTTGGGCGGCAATGCCCTGGTGCCGGGCCTGGCAGTGGCTGGCGATGGGACACTGGGGACATTGGGGTGCTTTGGCGGTGCAGATCAGCGATCCCAGATCCATCAGCGCCTGGAGGAAATCGCCGTTGCCCCGGGGCGGCATAATCTGGCGATAGTAGGCTTCCAATTGGCGATCGCCCATCCCAGAAAGGGAGGTAATGGCAAACAAACGGCAGAGAATCCGGCGCACATTGCTGTCGATCGCCGGATGGGGTTGGTCGTAGGCAATAGCCGCGATCGCCCCGGCGGTATAGGCCCCCACCCCGGGCAGTTGGCGCAATTCTGCGAGTTCCGTGGGAAATACGCCGTGGCGGGTATGCCACACGATCTGGGCAGTACGGTGGATATTGTGGGCCCGGCGGTAGTAGCCCAGCCCCTGCCAATGGCGCAGCACCTCCTGGATGTCGGCGATCGCGAGGTGAGAAATACTGGGAAACCGGGCCATCCAGCGCTCGTAGTACCCAAGCACGCTGGCAACTTGGGTCTGCTGCAACATCACCTCCGAGATCCAGATTCCGTAGGGATCCCGGCACTGCCGCCAAGGTAGGTGTCGCCCGGCAGCGGCGTACCATGCTAGGAGGGAGGGTGCGAAGGGCATGGGAATTATTCAACCCGCCCGTGGGGCTCTCGCCGCAAGCGACCGGGATCCAGATGTTCGTGCAGTAATGCCCCTAGGCGATCGCCGATTATTTCGGGAGTGTCCCCATCCGTGATGGGCAGGTGAATGTCCGCCTGGGCGTAGCGTTCGCGCCGTTCGCGCCAGAGATCGCCAACCACTTGCTCCCAGTCGGAGCGCTGCAGCAGCGGACGCTTGGGGGGATCCCGTCGCAGCCGGGTCAGCAGCAGATCGACGGGCACATCCAACCAAACCACCACGCCATCCCGCAGATACATCCAGTTGAGGGGTTGGGTGACAATGCCGCCACCCGTGGACACCACCAGCCGGACGCAGGCCGCTACCTCAGCCAAAACCCGTTGTTCCCGCTGCCGGAAGGCCGGTTCACCCTCCGTGGCAAAAAGCTCGGCGATCGCCCGTCCCGCCCATTGCTCCAGCACCGCATCCGTATCCACATAGCCATAGCCCCAGCGGTGGGCCAAATACTTGCCCAGGGTGCTTTTGCCCGCCCCCATCATGCCCACCAAAAATACATTGCTCCCCTGCAACTTGGCGCCTATTCCGTCATCCATACCCCATCTTTTGCCTCAATTCCCGCGTCTGCCTATGGTACGATCACGGCCAATCAGACCACGCAATCACCATGGCAGAAAAATCAGGGAATTTTTGGGGTGGCTTCTTTGTCGGTGCTGTCCTTGGCGGAGCAGTGGGGGCGATCGCCGCCCTAAAGCTTACCGAAGCCAGCGAAGACAACCCCGAAGTGCCCGCAGACGGTGCCATCCATGCCGAACAGTCCCGCCGCACCCTTGAGCAAAAAATTGCCAATCTCAATGCGGCGATCGACGCCGTCAGCCAGGAACTGTCCACAGCCATGGAAAACGGCGACGGAGACAGCGACACCCCCGAGCGCAGTACCTGACCTATTTTGCCCTGCCGTACAATAGAAGTGACCGATTCTTTGCCCAGGAGCTAACCCCATGCCGATTCTGGTAACCCTAGCCAATTTCATCCAAATCTATTCCCTGTTGGTGGTGATCCGCATTTTACTGTCGTGGTTTAACGTGGATTGGTACCGTCAGCCCTTTACCACCCTGGCCCAAATTACCGATCCCTATCTCAACGTGTTTCGCGGACTGATTCCCATGGTGGGGGGAATGGATTTTTCGCCCATGCTGGCCTGTTTGCTGCTCGGTATTCTCCAAAGTGCGTTAGTATCAGTGGCACTGTAGTTTTGTTGCCAAGGTGCCATGCTGGATCTCTCAGGAAAGAATGCCCTCGTCACTGGGATTGCCAACGATCGCTCTATTGCCTGGGGGATCGCCAAAAAGCTGCACCAAGCGGGGGCAACCCTGGGGGTAACCTTTCTGCCCGATGATCGCGATCGCAACAAAGGTAAGGTGGCAGCCCTTGTAGAACCCCTGAACCCGGCGTTTTTGCTGCCCTGCAACGTCCAAGACGACACCCAAATTGATGACCTCGTCGCTGGCATCCAAAACCACTGGCCCCAAGTGGATATTTTGATTCACTGTCTGGCCTTCGCCAATAAAGGAGATCTTTCGGGCAATTTCACGGAGATTTCCCGGGCAGGTTTTCAGCTAGCCCTAGACGTCAGCGCCTACTCCCTCATCCATCTGTGCCGGGCAATCAAGCCCCTGATGACCCAGGGGGGCAGCGTGATCACCCTTACCTACATTGGTGGCGCTCGGGTGGTACCCAACTATAACGTGATGGGCATCGCTAAGGCAGCCCTGGAAATGAACGTGCGCTACCTAGCCGCCGACTTGGGGCCGGCGAATATCCGGATCAACGGCATTTCGGCGGGGCCGATCCGTACCCTGGCTTCGGCGGCCATCGGGGATTTCCACAGTATGCTGCACCACTACGAAGAAAAGTCGCCCCTCAAGCGGCTGGTCAGCCAAGAGGAAGTGGGTAATGTGGCGGCCTTTTTAGCCAGCGATTTGGCCAGTCCGATTACGGGACAGATTTTGTATGCCGACTGTGGGTTTGAAGTAATGGCAGCCTGATTGTATGGATATCCTTAGCTTCCGCTCCCAATTCCCCCTCTTCGATGCCGCCAGCCCGGAAACCCTAACGATGCTGCTTGAAGGGGTTTCGGAACGGGAGTTTCCCGCCGGCCGAGCGGTGCTGATGGAAGAGTCCTGGGGTAATGCGGTCTTTTTTACCCTCTCGGGCTGGCTCAAGGTGCGATCGCTCCACAACCAAGACGTTACCACCTTAGCGGTACTGGGTAAGGGAGATTTCTTCGGGGAAATGGCTATCTTAGACGAGTCCCCCCGGTCTACGGATGTGGTGGCCTACGACACCGTGCGGCTGCTGAGCATCAGCGCCCAGAGGTTTGTCCAAGCCCTGAAGCAGGATAGCCAACTGAGCTACCGGCTGCTGCAACTGATGGTGCGCCGACTCAAAAAGACCAACCAGCGATCGCAATTGCGGTTCCAGACCCCCGCCGTGCGGGTAGTGACGGTGCTGCTGGGTCTTGGGCAGAGCTACGGCACGGAGGTGGAAGGGGGCATTGCGATCTACGGCTTACCAGCTAAGGATCTCGGCGACTTAGCCGAAGTCAGTCCCACCGATACCCAAAAAATTTTGGACAAGCTGCAGGAAAAAAACTGGCTGATGCTTGAGCCCCATAACCACCGGCTCCGACTTTTGGATCTCAAGCAACTGCAGCAGCTGGCCGCACCCCGCTAGATTTCTGACCGAGGTAGTAGCTTTTACAAACTAGACCCCAAGGTCAGTGCTAGGGTTAGGTTAGCGAAAACTTCAATTGAGCCCATGTCTGTCCTTGATCCCCTTCCCGACAACTCAGGCGCCACCTCCGTCTGCTGCTATGTCAATGCCACCAGCTCAATCCAAATTGCGCGGGTTACCAACATTACCAACTGGTACTTTGAGCGCGTGGTGTTTCCGGGGCAGCATCTGATTTTTGAGGCCCCGGTGGCAGCATTGCTGGAAATTCATACAGGAATGATGGCAAGTGCCATTCTTTCCGATACAATCCCGTGTGTGCAATTGCGGGTAGAGGAGCCATCGGCATTGCTGCCGAGTTGGGTTCCTGCGCTGGCGGCACCCACACCCGAAACTATCACCTGACATGGATTTCCTTTCCCTAGAATATGCCGCCCTCCTGGGGGGGGCAGCCCTTACCTATTGGCTTTTGCCGTGGCAACAGGTTCGTTGGTTGGTGTTACTGACCGTGAGCTTGTTTTTTTATTTCCAAATCCAGCAGCAGTACGTGTGGCTGCTGTTGGTGATGGCGTGGGTGAACTTTTGGGTGGCTGGGCAGTTGTCCCGCAGCGCATTTCCCCTGCGGCAGTGGTTGCTGGTAATGGGAATTGGGCTAAATACCCTCCTGTTGGTGGGTTTTAAGTACATTCCTTTTTTGATGACAATTTTGGCCGATGCAACGGGTTTGCGGGCGGGCAGTGCGATCGCCGAGTGGGCCCGCTCCAGTATTGTGGCTCCGGTGACCCTGAGTTTCTACGTCTTTGAGTTGCTGGCCTACTTGGCAGATGTTTACGGCGGTGCGGCTCCGGCGACTAATTTTCTAGAATTTGCCACCTACAAGTTGTTTTTTACCAAATTGCTTTCGGGCCCGATTACCCGCTATCACCAGTTTGTGCCCCAGTTGCGGCAGATACCTGTTTGGCAATCCCAGAATTTGTGGCAGGGGCTATGGCTCATTACCGGTGGCATCGTCAAGAAAGGGGTGGTGGCAGATAATTTTGGCGTCTTTGTCGATCTGTGCCTGCGCAATGTGGAGCGGGCGGGCAGCGGAGATCTGTGGCTGGCGATCGCCGCCTATGGCATCCAAATTTACTTTGACTTTAGCGGGTACATCGACATTGTCCGGGGCAGTGCCCAGATTTTGGGCTTTCAGTTGCCGATCAACTTCGACTTTCCCTACTGGGCTACCAGCGTGTCGGAATTTTGGCGGCGCTGGCACATTACCCTAGGCAACTGGATGCGGGATTACGTGTACATTCCCCTGGGCGGATCCCGTGGCGGCTTGGGGCGTACCTGTCTCAATTTGATGCTGGTCATGCTGGTCGTCGGCATCTGGCACGGGGCTAACTGGGGATTCATTTTGTGGGGCGCTTGGCACGGCACGGCTTTAGTCGGACATCGGATGCTCGTAGCCGCCGGTTGGGGCGTGGCGTTTTGGCGCACGCGGGCTGGGGTGGTGGTCGCATGGCTGGCGACGCAGCTTGTGGTGTTGGTGGGTTGGATCCCGTTTCGGCTGCCCGATATAGTGGATCTCTCCCAGTTTTGTCAGCGACTGTGGGGGCAGGCGGCCGATCCCCAGTTTGCCAGCAAAATCTACGTTCAGTCCCTAGGGTTGTCGGCGGGGCAGATCGGGCTTTTGCTCCTGCTGGTGCTGGGGTGGCATGGGCTGCTCTGTTGGGGCGATCGCCGTCACTTGAACCTTAACCCCTACGTCAAAATTTTCGCGATCCCCATCCTATTATTTTTGGGAGGATTGATGAGCCCGGAAGAGCGCTTACCCTTCATCTACTTCGACTTTTAGGATGGCAATCTGCTCTTAGCGATGGAAACGGTATGTGATTTGCTTAAGCAGATCGAGTCTGGTTTCCCAAGTGCTGCAATTGCAGGTTGCAGTGACTTTCTTGGATCTACTCCTCAAAGCCTAAACGGATGTTCTTGAATGTCGAAATCCCAGCCTCAGCCAAAACCTGTTTTGAAGAAAGAATAGGATACATAGCGTGAATTCTTTGATGCTTTGCTAAAGAAGAGGATCGAAGCTGTTACTCCGATCCCCTAGGTACGATATGTTCCTGAAGTGCGCTTTAACAGTGCGCCAGAAATAGCCCAGTTGATGCTAGTAGGTCTCTACATGCCAGCGACCCTCAGACTTCATTTGCTTCTCGTAGGCTTTCCATTCCATGCCAGACTTCGCCGCAGTCTCGGTCATGAACTCGTTGATGCCGTCTTCCATGCCACGCAGCCCGCACATGTAGGTGTGGGTATTGGGCTTTTGCATCACTTCCCATAGCTCATCGGCGTACTCAGCCATCCGGTTTTGGATGTACATTTTGGCCCCCGTCTTGGTCTGCTGCTCCCGGCTCAGGGCGTAGTCCAGCCGGAAGTTGCGCTTGTACTTGTACGCCATCCAATCTAGGTCGGCCTTATACAAAATGGAAGCGTCTCCTGGCACCCCAAAAAACAGCCAAGCCGTGCCGTTAAACTTGTAGTCTTCGTGTTGTTCCTTAAACATCCGCCACAGAAACGCCCGGAAGGGTGCGATCCCCGTGCCTGTGGCAATCATAATGATCGTTGCCTCGGGGTCGTCGGGTAGCAGCATTTCTTTGCCAACGGGCCCACTCAACCGTACTTCATCTCCCGGTTGCAGGTTGCAGATGAAGTTAGAGCAGACACCGTAAACGGTTTCACCGGTTTCGGGATGCTTGTATTCAAGGCGCTTCACGCTCAGGGACAGGGTCTTGGTGTCGCCATCATCACCGAGACGGGTTGAGGCAATGGAATAGAGGCGCAGCTTGTTAGGTTTTCCGTTCTTATCCTCTCCGGGAGGAATCACGCCGATACTTTGCCCCTCTAGATATTGGAGGTCGCCGCCGGAGATGTCAAACTTAACATGACGGGTGTCTCCTGGCGCACCCGGACGTACCAGGACCTCATTGAGGACACATTTCGCCACAAACGGGTTGCTTGGGCGGTAAATGTTTACAGGGATTTGTTTGTCAGATTTGGTTTGGGTCATACGTCTAGGAGTCAGGAAGTCTTTAGGAATCTTGATGGTACCATCGGCGGTAAAATCATACCCCAGATAATCGGGTCTTTTTAAGAATCGTAACCACCCATGGATGAGGTTGGCCGCCTCCCCCTAAGGGTTGTGGTATAATGCATCACAGGTTTTTGTGAATGGGTGAAAATATAGAAACAGCAAAAGCTTTGCGAAAGCTGCAATAAAGCAAAAAAGCGCAGGGAGGGTGAAATGGGCGATAGAGGGAGTGTGATACGGGCAATGTGAAGGTTCTCATTTTGAGCTGTAGTACATATCTTGCCTCCGCTATTAGTGTTGCTAGTTTCCGATGATATCTGCGTTTTATCTCCAGTCTTGACTGTAACGAAGGTCTTTTTATATTGGATTGTTTTATCTTGAGTTGATAGATGGTTTCCAGAACCTTTTAGTAGCTCCAGAAGCCAAGGCAAATTCCATAACCGCAGTGACGATGCACCCCGATACATCCCAGCTGGTTAAGGAATGGCATCAAAAATTTTCAGGAAAGGCTTTAGAACGCAACTATATTCCAGATTGTTGACTGCAGGGAACGTTCAAGGAACTACTGGCGATCGCCCTCGATGCAGGACATTGCTGGAATTCTTCGGCGGATCTTGCTTCCAAATGATTTTTATTGGGTGATCGCGGCATGGGTGGGATGATTTAGGTATCGATGTTGTAGTGCTGTTTAGCGTTAATGATTTGTGGGAGGTTTAGCTTTGCGTACTTCAGGTGCTTTTGCTCTTATTGACAGCCTATGTCGCCAAGGTGTGCGTCATGTGTTTGGATATCCCGGAGGGGCGATTTTGCCTGTTTATGACGAGGTATACAAGGCCCAAGCGCGAGGCGACTTGCACCATGTTTTGGTGCGCCACGAACAGGGAGCAGCCCATGCGGCGGATGGCTATGCCCGGGCCACCGGTGAGGTCGGGGTATGTTTTGCTACTTCGGGACCCGGGGCAACCAATTTGGTGACGGGAATTGCCACGGCCCAGATGGATTCCATTCCCATGGTTGTGATTACCGGACAGGTACCCTCCTATGTCATTGGCACGGATGCCTTTCAAGAAACGGATATTTGGGGCATTACGCTGCCGATTGTGAAGCATTCCTATGTCGTGCGATCGCCCGAGGAAATTTCCCGCATCGTGGCGGAGGCATTTTTTATCGCCCGCACCGGTCGTCCGGGGCCCGTGCTGATCGATATCCCCAAGGACATTGCCCAAAGAGAGTTCGAGTATTTCCCCTGCGATCGCGTCCAACTGCCGGGGTATGGGGGGCAAAGCGAGCCCCTGCCCGCCATCCAGGTGCAGCAAGCCATTGCCCTGCTGCGATCGGCCCAAAAGCCCCTGCTCTACATTGGGGGCGGTGCCATTTTGTCGGGCGCCCACCAGGAAATCGCCAAGCTAGCCCAGCGGTTTCAGATTCCTGTGACAACTACGCTGATGGGGAAGGGTGCCTTCGACGAGAACCACTACCTATCCGTGGGTATGTTGGGGATGCACGGCACGGCCTACGCCAATTTTGCGGTGCAGGGGTGCGATCTGCTGATTGCAGTTGGGGCACGGTTTGATGATCGGGTGACGGGGAAGCTGGATGCCTTTGCCCCGGAGGCGGAGGTGATTCACATCGACATCGACCCCGCCGAGGTGGGGAAAAACCGCGTACCGACGGTGCCCCTTGTGGGAGATGTGCGCCACGTTTTGCAGGAGTTGCTTGATGGGACGAGCTATGAAGAAGCAGTGCGGACGCGCAGTTGGTTGCAGCAAATCCAGGAATGGAAAGAAGACTATCCCCTCCAGGTGCCCACCTACAGCGATGTGCTCTCTCCCCAGCAGGTGATTGCGGAATTTGCCCGCCAAGCTCCAGAAGCCTTTTATACCACCGATGTGGGGCAACACCAGATGTGGGCAGCGCAATTCCTGAAGAATGGCCCCCGGCGTTGGATCTCCAGTGCTGGTTTGGGGACCATGGGCTACGGACTGCCAGCGGCTATGGGGGTTAAAGTGGCGCATCCCCAGGATAGGGTGGTTTGCATCAGTGGTGATGCCAGCATTCAAATGAACATCCAGGAGCTGGGAACCCTAGCCCAGTACGGCTTAGCGGTTAAGATTGCCATCATCAATAACGGCTGGCAGGGTATGGTGCGCCAGTGGCAGGAGCGGTTCTACGATGAGCGCTATTCTGCCTCTAACATGGAGGCGGGAATGCCAGATTTTGTGCAGCTCGCCGCTGCCTTTGGCATCCATGGTGTCCAAGTCAGTGACCCGAGGGGGCTTGAGGATTCCGTGGCTGCTATTCTGGCCCACCCCGGGCCCGTGGTGGCCGATTTTCGGGTGCGTCGGGATGAAAACTGCTATCCCATGGTGCCCCCCGGAGCTAGCAACTCGGAGATGGTGGGTTTACCAAATCCCCGGCAGCGCAGCCTAGCCTAGGCCCGTGTCGCAACTCCGCCAGAATATCATTACTAAGGATTGGGTGGTGTTTGCGACTTCACGGGCGAAACGCCCCCACGACTTCGTTCGATCGCCCGATCGCACCCTTGCCGATGCTCCGCCGTGGGATCCCCACTGTCCGCTCTGCACCGTGCCAGCGGCGGAGGAAGAGTTTTTGCACCTCGAACGGGATGGGCGCTGGCAGGTGCGGGTGGTGGCCAATCGCTATCCTGCCCTGTCTCCCCATGGCGATCGCCAGTGGCAAACCGATGGGATCCACCGCTCCATCAGTGGGGTTGGGTACCACGAAGTTCTGATTGAGCACCCCCAGCACAACCTCACTATTGCCCTGATGACCCACAGTGACGTGGTTGTGATCCTGCAGGCCTACCGGCAGCGGTACGAGCAAATTCGCCACGATCCCCGGATTGAATCGGTCATCATCTTCAAAAACCACGGCGAGCCTGCGGGGGCTTCCCTGATCCATCCCCACTCCCAAATCGTGGCCACACCCATTGTTCCCTCCCAAATTCGGGTGCGGATGGCCGATGCGATCGCCCATTTTGATGACAGCGGGCAGTGCCTTTACTGCTTCACCCTAGAGGATGAGCTGCGTTCCGGGGAGCGCATTGTGATGGAAACGCCACATTTTGTGGCGTTTATTCCCTACGCCGCCCTCTCTCCATTCCACCTGTGGATCTTTCCCCGCCGCCATGCCTCCTCCTTCGATCAAATTAGCGAGGCGGAACTAACGGATTTAGCCTACATTTTGCGCAGCATCTTGCAAAAGCTGTATTTCGGGCTCCAAAATCCGGCATTTAACTTCACAATTCGCTCGATTCCCACCCATGAGGGGGAAGTTGAATACTTTCACTGGTATGTGGCGATCGTGCCACGGGTATCCAAAGCCGCCGGATTTGAAATGGGCAGCGGCATGTACATCAATACTGCGATGCCGGAGGATAGCGCGGCGTTTCTCCGTTCAGTGGCGGTTCCCCCGGTGCTGTTTCCCTAAAATTAAACCATTGAAAATGAATGAAAATCTAACCACTAAAAAAGCTTCTGCACTTAACGATCACCAACGATCACTAATGTCGACCACAAAAGCTGATCGCAAAAACTAATTGCAGAAGCTCCATTACCTATTCCTTTGCAGATCCTTTTCGGAGGATCGGGAAAGAAAATACTAGCGTCGGGAAGCGATTTTTTCTATTTCCGATTGGGTTTGGTGCAACAGTTGGTGGCGGCTATCCCGCACGGGAGCCATCGACGTGGAGAGGGAAGGCACCAAATTGCGGGCTTGGAGGGCCATGTGCAGTTGCAAATGGGCGACGTATTCACTTAACAATTCTGTGTGAGCCATACACTAGGAATCGACTTTTTGTAACATCTCGTTGAGATTAACACATGGGGTAAACAGCCAATAACAAGCAGCAATGAACCGTAATAATTAGGAATGTGGCTGCCTGTGAGCGATTACGGCGTAAAAGGGATCGCTGCTCCCGCCCCAAAAATTGAGTCCCCAGGCAGGAGCTTGCACGATCGCTTCAGGCTTGGTGAATCCGTCGGTGACGCTGCCTAGGTAGTGGGCCACCAAGTGCAGGCGATCGTGGTCGGAGCCGTCGCGCCAGGCTTGGATCGCCTTTTGGTAGAACATGCGGTTGGAGAAGGAAATAATTACAATGCCACCGGGTTTCAAAATGCGGTGGATCTCGGCAAAAACGCGCTCCGGAAATTGGAGATATTGCACCGAAACCGTATTGAGCACCGCATCAAAATAGCGATCGCCGTAGGGCAAAACTTGGTCTTGGTTGAGGTTTTGGACGTGGTAGCGGTGCAGCCGAGGATTTTGGGCCAGCTCCTCAGCGTTCATGCCATGGCCAACGACTTCGCTGAACGTTATCTCTGGGGGGAGATGGGATACCCAACTGCTCATGAGGTCGAGGATGCGCGTCTGAGGTTGGAGGCGATCGCGGTACAACTCCGTGAGGGTGTGGATAAACTGGCGATCGACATGGGTGACAAGCCGGGGCGTGTCGTAAAACAGAAGGTCGTTGCTGGTATCGAGTTTGCTGCGCTGGCGATCGGTGAGCATCATGGCTGGCGATGGGGATGGGAAAAGAGGCGGAAGTACAGAGAACGGCTCCATTCCTTGAGGGGAAAGAGCAGGTAGGTGAGGGGGTTGATCGTAATAATCAGGTCGCGGAAGTCGCGCTGAACCAAAAAGACCACTGCCCAGGCCACAAAATTTGGGGAAAGGACGCCGTAGGGGTTGAGCTTGCTGCGAAAGGGGCCAAGAATCAGTTTGCGAATCACGCAGGGGGCATCGAGGCGGCGGAGGGTAACGAGGTCGCCGATCGCCCGTTTCGATAATTCATAGAGGGGGCTGAGGGCAGGCCCCACCTCGGCTTCGGAGGTGTTTACCCACACTTCCTTGGTGGCAAAGTCCCGAGATTCCTGAACCGTGGACAGAAATGCTTCCAACAACCGCCAAGGGGAGAAGGTATTGACCTCAAAGGAGGCGGCAATCGCATCGCGATCGCGGGCACCGTAAACGTTGATCCCGTGGTTTAACACCAAAATATCAATTTGGGGTAAAGCTGCCAGCACCCTGTCTTCGTCCCCGACCTCCCAGGAGACGACAGTCACCGATCCCCCGTCGGTGGGGCCAAAATCGGCATCGGGCGATGTGGTGAAGGCCACGACCCGGGCACCCCGTGCCAAAACCTGGGATAGGAGTGCCCGCCCCAGGGCCCCGGAAGCCCCGGTGATACCGATGGTTTTACCCTTTAGGGAAAGGCTGGTACCCATAATCTGATCTGCCAAGGTAAAGGTGCTGGAATAGTAGGCGCGGGGCTGTTCAAAATGATGCCGCCAATGGTAGGCACGGTTGACTAGCCAGGGCTTTGGGGGCGCTACCAGGGCTCCGGGGGCATGGGTGAGATCCGTCTCCAGCCACCATCCGCGCGATCGCGCCAAACTCGCAATCAAAAAAGCAGCAGAGTAAATCGCACCCAGTCCTAGAACCCAAAGGTGCGTGCTCCAGGCAATGGCAGCGGTCACCAAAACCATAAAAGCTGCTTCGGGTACGTCATTGAGCAACTCTGCCCGGCGGTAGAGGTCAAGGCTGACCTTGCTCAAATCCGGGCGGTAGGCCCGATGGTGTAAATTGTGGGCTTTCTGCAAAAAGGGCACGTAGTGACCAGCAACGTGGTAACAGTCCCGCACCAATTCCGCTAAGACCACCGAACCTAAACCCAGACCGCAAAATCCCAATCCACCCGCCAGCGAAGACAACCATGGGAAGGTTCCCGGAGCCATCCACTGCTCAAATGCACTTAACCTCTCTAACATGCTGCGTGCACGTCTGACCTCATCACCATGCTAGTTGTCATTGTAGAGCAACGACCCATCACAAAACTTAAGGGGCTGAAAGTAAAATCAAGAAAATCTTAACAGCGTGTCCATCATCGGGGACTGGGAGTACCGTAAAAGCAGTAATGTAGCGTGTACTGGAGACGCATGGGAAAAACGCATTGGACTGCCCTCCTCTTAATGGCGATCGCCCTGCTCAACCCCGCCCCCCTTTTGTCCCAGGAACGCAGCCCGAGGACTGAGGAGCGGGAAAATATTCGGCTTTATCAACAGACCAGTGCGGCCGTTGTTGCCATAGAAACGCCCCTGAACCGGGGCAGTGGCAGCATTATCGATCCCAGCGGTTTGGTTGTGACCAATACCCATGTGGTGCGGGGAACGGAACAGATTACGGTGGTGCTGGCGGATCGGCGGCGGTTTCGGGCGACAGTTTTAGCGAGCAGCCGGGAGCCCGATCTGGCCCTACTGCGGCTTGAAGGAGGCGTAAGTACTTTTCCCACCATCCCCCTAGGGACGGGGCAGGTGGTACTGGTGGGGCAGCGGGTTTTTGCCATTGGGAATCCCTTTGGCTTAGCCGGAACCCTATCGACGGGAATTGTCAGCCGCATTGATCGCGATCGCCAGTGGATTCAAACCGATGCTGCCATCAATCCGGGCAATTCGGGCAGTCCGCTGCTCAACAGCCAGGGGCAACTGATTGGCATCAACACCTTGATCTTTACCCGTGGGCAAAGTGGGGTCAACAATACGGGCATCGGGCTGGCAATAGGGGTAGATCGGGTTCAAGAATTTTTGACGGCTGCCCTGCAGGGAACCCTCGGCCGCGAAGCCCCGCTGCGGATTACCCCCCTGGCCCTCGATGGGCGCTTGGTGGGCGATCGCCTGACCCAAGCGGACGCCGTACTTCCCGATGGCAGCTTTTACCGGATGTACCAGTTTCAGGGGCGGGCGGGAGAGGTCGTCACCCTGGAGATGCAGAGCACGGAGCTTGATGCCTATTTGGTTTTAGCCGATCCCCAGGGGCGGCAGATTGCCGAAGATGATGATAGTGGCGGCGGACAAAATGCCCGCATTACCCTACGGCTGCCCCTGACGGGAACCTACACCCTCTATGCCAATGCCTACGCGCGGGGGGAGTTGGGTGGGTTCCAGATTCGGGGACAAACCGCCGCTGGAATCGAAATTTTTATGGAGCGGGGTGTGCTGGGCGATCGCAGCCAAGTGCTGCAGCGGGACGGCAGCTTTTTTAACATCCACACCTTCTCGGGTCGGGCGGGTCAGGTGGTGCAGGTGGTGCTCTCTAGCCAGGAATTTCATCCCTACGTGGCGGTGCTGGATCCCAACCAGCGGCTGCTGCGGGAGGACGACGGACTGCCCGATCGCCGTAACGCCAGCGTTACCCTAGTACTGCCCGTCAGTGGCACCTACCGGATTGTGGCCAATGCCTTTGACCGTCGCGGCCGTGGCAGCTATGAAGTCCGGGTGCGGCAACTGCCGGGCAGGACGCCCGCGGTGCTGGAGTAGCGGCGCACCGATTACCCCAAGGTGCCGGGCATAATCTGGTCGGCGACGATCGCGGCGGTGACTGGGGCTAGGAGAATGCCGTTGCGGTAGTGCCCCGTAGCCAAGGTCAGGTTGGTGTAGGGTCCGGGGCCCAAAAACAAAGCCTCCCCCGGGGCGTAGGGACGATACCCCCACCAGGTTTCGCGGATCGGCATGGTGGCGATCGCCGGATAGAGGGCGATCGCTCCGGCTAGGAGGGCATGGATCCCAGCGGCGGTGGTGTCGGGGGTAAAGCCCACATCCTCCACCGTAGCGCCAATGACGATGGTGCCGTCCTCCCGGGGCACAAGGTACGTGCCCTGGCCAAAAAGAACCCGTTGGAGGGAACGCCGGGCATCGAAAACCGATAGCATCTGTCCCTTACGGGGGGTAACGGGAAGGGCAGGTAGGAGCGATCGCGTCCACGCCCCCGCGGCCAAAACATAGTGGTCGGCGGTAACGTCCCCGTGGCTTGTGGTGATCGCCTCCAGGGTAGACCCACCCCGCCACTGATAACCGCCAACCCCCTCAAAAACTTCTACCCCTGCCAGGTGCACCGCCAAGCGTAGTGCCTGGATCAGGCGGCGGTTGTCCACTTGTCCGTCCTGGGGCAGCCAGCGCGCTCCGACAATGTTGGGCCCCAGCCCCGGCTGCTGACGATCTAAAGATTCCCGATTGAGCCACGTGGGATCGCCATCGAGGACGGCTTCCGTGGGGCAGAGGATCCCGCAGCACCAGTAGCCGCAGGCGAGACCCGTGCGCTGCTGAATGTCGGCGATCCAGCGGGGGTAGAGCGCCCGGCTGCGCAGCCCCAACTCCCGTAAAGTTCCGGTCAGACCCTCCGCCTCGGGAGCCAGCATGCCCGCAGCCGCCCAACTGGCCTGCTGCCCACAGCGTCCCTGCTCCAGGATGCGCACCTTAGCTCCCCGATGCCGCAATTCGTGGGCGATCGCCAAACCAATAATGCCGCCCCCCACCACCACCACATCAACCATCGATCGCCTCCCCAGGGGCATAGGGCAAACGGATGTGCACCCGCGTGTACCGATGGGGCAGGCTATCGATCCAAAAAGAGCCGCCGTGCAGCTCCACCAGACGCTTGGAGAGGTACAAGCCCAAGCCCACGCCTTGCTGCTCGTAGTAGTTACGCTCGAATTGGGTATAGGCGGCAATTTGGGCAATTTGCTCTGCGGTCATTCCCCGCCCCTGGTCGCCAATTTCTAAATGCCAATCCGACCCCTGTACATCCGCCGCCACCGTCACGATCGCCCCGGTCTTGGAGTACCGAAAGGCATTATCCACCAGTTCCTCCAGGATTTTGCGCAGCCATCGGCTGCCCATGGGCACCGTTGCCGTCCCAATGGCAAGCTGCAAATCCCCTGTCCGGTGCCATAGCTCCGCCTGGGCATGGGCCACCTCGGCAATATCCTGGGCGATCGCCGTTTCCTGCTTGGCTACCAAGTTGGGGGATGTTTCTAGCTCGGTATAGAGCAGAAAATTTTGCACCAGCCGATATAGCCGCTTACCGCAGGTCTGGATATCCCGGGCTAAATCCAAAATCTCCTCGGCGGCGAGGGTTTGGTGCTCCTCGATGAGAATATCTGCCAAACCTAAAATGCCACTGAGGGGGGTGCGCAACTCGTGGGGGAGGGCCGTGGCAATGCTGCCCCGCACTTGGTTGAGCGACGTATTGATCCGCTGGGCGATCGCCTGCTGCCGCTGCAGGCGGGTTTCGATGGCGCAGAGCAAGTCATCCTGGGAGATGGGTTTGGTGAGGTAGTCATCGGCGCCGAGGGACATCCCGTGGCGCTGCCGTTTAGGACTGGCCAGCGCCGTCAAAAAAATCACCGGAGTGAGGAGCAATTCCCCATCCTGGCGCAGGCGCTCCAACACCTGATAGCCATCCATCACCGGCATCATGATGTCGCAGAGTACCAAATCGGGGCGCACCTGCCGCGCCAATGCCAACCCTTCGCGACCGTTGGCTGCTGCAACGACATCGTATCCAGAAATGGTGAGAATATCGGACAGGCCTTCGCGGATGTCGGCATCATCCTCGATGAGCAAAATCTTGGGCACGGCGTTAGGGAGCATAGGCAGGGATCACACCCAGTGTAGATCCTTATGGGGTGCCCGGAGCCCGCTTTTCTGCTGTTCGGGGCTGTCTGGAATCGAGGAAGGCGTCCCTGGCATTCTTCCCTGCCGTCTTTGCCCCCTTCCAGGGCGACGTTCTATAATTCCAGCTTATAGCTAACTCGTTGCGGAAGGGCATGGGCTTATCATAGATTGCCACGCCCCCGTTCCTGGGTGGGGTTCAGCGCCGCCCGCGGGCCGTAGTGCCTCTCCTGACCGCCGGGGAACGATGCCGCCCCAGGGTGGGACGAACTACCACTTTTTGTAGGGCAAAAACTTGCCGTTCATGGTCACCTGCACCCGATCGCCCTTGGGATCCTCCACCTTTTCGACGTCGAGGGTAAAGTCAATGGCACTCATGATGCCGTCGCCAAATTTCTCGTGGATTACTTCCTTTATCGGCATACCATAGACCTGCATGATCTCGTAGAAGCGGTAGATCAGGGGATCGGTAGGCACGGTGGGGCCCAGGCCCTTGCTGGGAAATGCCGTTAACTCCGACAGGAACAATTCCTCCTCCTCTTCGGCGATGCCGAGGGTTTGCAGGATCAACTTGGCCTCTTCGAGGGAGGCGCTGGCCTGGCGGTAGAATACGGCGGCTATCCAAACTTCATCGCGGCCAAGGGCTTTTTCGAGGTCGGCGAAGGTAACGCCACGCTCCTGCTTGAGCGCCAACAATTCTTCCGTGATCGCCGGCAGTTCGACTAGGGTCATAAACCACTCCTCCGTAGGGTTTTAGGGCAGAAAATACCGCCATCCATAACGCCATCAGTCTACCGCACCCGGGCGGCCTCAATGGCCCGGGTTTCCCGAGACAGGTGCTCTTCCAAACGGGCTTTAAGGGCGTGGTAGCTGGGGTACTGATCGAGATCGGCCCGCTGACGCGGCCGGGGAAAATCCACGGTCAGGAGGTCGGCAATTCCGGCTGCCGGCCCCCGGGTCATCATCACAATTTGGTCGGACAGCAGCAAAGATTCCTCAATGCTGTGGGTAATCAAAACCACGGTTTTGCGCTGCTGCTCCCAAATCCGCTCCACTTCATCCTGGAGAAAGCCCCGGGTAAGGGCATCGAGGGCGCCAAAGGGTTCATCCA
>DBAX01000027.1 GCA_002291895.1 Cyanobacteria bacterium UBA999 | reverse complement strand
TAGTCCCGTGATTGCAGCAGGGTGATCTGCCCCTCCCACCCACCCTCAGCCAGGGAGCCGGCCAGCTCCACCCCCGTGGCTCCGCCCCCTACGACCACAATGGGGGACTGGGTATGGCATGCCAAATGGTCGCGCAGGGCGATCGCATCGTTCAAGGTGCGCAGGGGTAGGGCAGCATCGGGAATGGGGCGACTGCGGCTGCCCGTTGCCAGCACCAGGTAGTCAAAAGGTAGGGTGCCAATAGTAGTTTCGAGACAGCGCTGAGGTAAATCCACCCGCAGCACCTCCGCTTGGCGGAAGTGAATGTGGCGGGAATGTTGGGTTGCCATCCGCAGGTCGTAGGTAATGGTCGGTGGCGGCAAAAGCCCCACTCCCACATGGAACAGCAGCGGGATAAAGCACTGATGGCATTGGCGATCGAGCAGGAGGCAAGGAATCCGTCGCCGAGCCAGGGAAACCGCCGTTTGCCACCCCCCAAATCCGGCCCCGACAATGACAATCTTCGACTGTGGACTTCCGGCAGCCATAGCTTAGCCACTCCTATGCCGTGTTTCCGTCCTCTGCTAGGGCGATACAACGCACCCATCCCATCACGAACATCCCAAGAACAAGGTTTGGGGCAGTTCGCGAACAGGTCAGGGAGTTTCTTAGACCAAATTGCGATCGGTCAAAATCTCGTAGCCCGTCTCGGTGACCAATACCGTATGTTCAAACTGGGCCGAAAGTTGGTTATCCACGGTAACGGCTGTCCACTTATCTGCCAAAAAGCGCACCCGCTTAGAACCGGCATTAAGGATAGGCTCGATCGCCAGTACCATACCGGGGCGTAGGCGGACGTTGGGCAACTGATGGGTGCGGAAGTTAAACACCGAGGGCTCCTCGTGGAGATTGCGCCCTACCCCATGGCCGGTGAAATCTTCAACGACGCTAAAACCATGGGCTTTCACATGATCTTCGATCGCCCCAGCCAGATCCAAGAGGCAATTGCCGGGCTTGACTTGGGCGATTCCCCGATAGAGGGCTTCTTCGGCCACGCGCATCAACAGGGCCGCCTTTTCGGAAACGGAACCAACGGCGATCGTGATGCAGGAATCGCCATGGAAGCCATTTTTGTAGGCACCGGTATCAATCTTAACCAAGTCACCGTTCTTGATCACCTTTTTGGCACTGGGAATGCCATGGACGACCTCTTGGTTGATGCTGGCACAGATGCTGGCGGGAAAATTGCAATAACCTTTGAAACTTGGCACCGCCCCCATTTCCCGAATGCGTTTTTCGGCGTAGGTATCGATATCTTTGGTGGTCATGCCCGGTTGCATCATTGCCGCAACCTCTTTGAGCACCGTAGCCACAATCCGGGCCGACTCCCGCATCAGATCCACTTCACGCTTAGATTTGATTTCGATGCCCTTGGTTTGTTGTGGTTTGGCCTCCTTTTGAGGACGCACAGGTTGGGGGTCGAGGGCACGTAGGGTTGAGAGAATATTCATGTATTCTAAGCACAGTGTTGATCTGACACTTATTATAGTTTCATTGGCAGCAGTCTTCCGTCCGGTCGTGGAGAGATTGCCTCTACCCCCCTAGTTCCCCAAGCGAGACGAAACCCATGTCCCAAGCTGGAATTCCCCCGGTACCTCCGCCCCGCCCCAATCCCGGTGCTAATCCCAATAGTGCGGTGCCCCAGCCTCGGGCTGCCGCTCCATCGGCACCTCCCAGTCCGCCTCGGGTGCCCCAGCCCGCTGCCCAGCCCCGCGTGCCGCCGCCCCCCATTCCTCAGCCGCGCCCCGATGACTCCCAGGTGACTAATGTGCCACCGCCGCCAGCCGTACGGGTGCCTGTTCGTCCCGGCCCCCCCGCCAACGTGCCTCTGCCAGCGGCTTCAGTGATTCAGCGCAGCTCGGGGCAGCCGACCCTAGCCCAAATTGTTAAGGATGCCTACGAGCAGGGATGTTCGGACATCCATGCGGGGGTGGGCGAAAACGTGCGGTTCCGCAGCCGGGGTCTGATGGTGATTCAGGAACAGTACCCCATTCCCGATCGCCCGACCTTTGTCTCGTGGTTGCAGGAGATTATGGATGAGAAGCAACTGCAGAGCTTTTACGACACCCTGGAGTACGATGGGGCAACCCAGTACGAGTTTGCCCGCTGCCGGGTGAATGTGTTTGATTCCCTCAAGGGCTTCGCCTTGGTAATTCGGTTGATTCCGCTGAAAATTTTGACCATCGACCAACTGAACCTGCCGGAAGTATTTCGGGAGCTGTGCTACACCCACAAGGGACTGATTCTGGTCACAGGGCCGACGGGATCGGGGAAATCGACGACCATGGCAGCCATGATCGATTTCATCAACTCGGAGATGCCGAAACACATTATCTCCATTGAGGATCCGATTGAATTTGTGCACCAGAGCCGCAAAGCCCTGATCAAGCAGCGGGAGGTGGGCATCCACACCACAAAGTTTGACAATGCCCTGAAGGCATCGCTGCGGGAAGACCCGGACATCATTCTGATTGGGGAAATGCGCGATCGCGAAACGGTGAACACTGCCCTCAAAGCTGCTCAAACGGGGCACTTGGTCTTTGGTACCCTGCACACCAACAGTGCGGTGAAAACCATCGACCGGATCCTGAACCTCTACGAACCGGACCAGCAGGGGCCCATGCGGATCCAGGTGGCGGAATCCTTGGTGGCGGTTATCGCCCAGGGGCTGGTGCGCACGACCGATGGCAAGCGGGCGGCGATCCACGAGATTATGATCAACACCGATGCCATTCGGGACTACATCAAGCGGGGTGAGGTTGATGAGGTGGAACAGATCATTCCCAAGTGCACCTACGAGGGGATGTGTACGATGAACCAGTCTCTGTACAAGCTCTACGAAGATGGGCGGATCACGGAGGAAACGGCGATCGAAAATTCACCGAAGCCCAACGAAATGGCCATGATGCTGCGGGGGCGGATCTAGAATCTTCGGATTATATTTGCCTGTACTTGAGCAACTGCTGCCCTCGGGCGGCAGTTTTTTTAATGCTTCGGGGTTGTGGGGTCTTCTGGGGCGGGGGAAGGTTGGGAGAGCTGGCGGATGAGGATGCGCCCCACTCCAGCGATGGGGGGGGCTAGGATCGCTCCGGGTACCCCCAGCAGTTCGGCCCCGATGATGATCGATAGCAGCAACTCGAAGGGATCGAGGTTGAGGTAGGGGGCCACCAGCCAGGGCTGCAGGATCCAGGCTTCTATTTGCTGCAGGGCAAAACATATCCCCGCCGCCAGGAATACCTGGGATAGGCTGAGGGAGGAAGCCGTAATGGTGATGAGAATCAGACTCATCAGACCGCCAAGGTAGGGAACGAGATTGGCGATCGCCGTGACCAGACCTAGGGGAGCGGCAAAGGATACGCCAATTAAGGACAGGGTGAAGTAAGTGCATAAACCCAAGAGAAAAGAAGTCCCCAAGCGCCCGAGGACGTAGGCTCCCAAACAGTTGGTAATTGGGGGCAAAAGCTGGCGTATTCGGGTCTGAACCGGGGTGGAAAGGGGTGCCAGTAGGCGATCGAGCAGGGGATCGGCATTGATCACCATGTAGGCCGTAATCATCAGGCTCAGCAGCCCAACGCCCAGGGTGCTGAGGATCCGGACGGTAATGTCAACGGTCTGTCCGGCAATTTCGCGACCCAGTGTCTGCACCTGCTCCAGCAGCAGACGGGTTTCAATCACTTCCCGCAGCAGTTGGGGACTGATGCCAAAAACCGGCGTGCTTGGCAGTTCGAGTTTTTGCACCAGAATGGGAAGCTGGGTAAAAAATTGCCCAAGTTCGGACACAAGCCGTGGGGCCGGGGCGATCGCTACCAGGATGGCAAACGCCAGTACGGTGTAAATCATGGCGATCGCCGCCGTACGGTTTAGCCCCAGATGCCACTGGCTGAAGGTGACCCGCCACCGCACCATCCGCTCCACAAGGGGCGTTATGGCTCCCGCAAAAAACAAGCTGGTGAGGAGGAGTTGCAGGGTTTGCTGAAGGCGAAAGACCAGATAAATGGCGATCGCCCCGCCGAGAAGCCGCAGCCCATAGATCCAATACCAGGGACGCTGCTGTGCCATGCCTAATCCCGAATCTGTTCCTAGAGCATACCCCCAGACCTAGCCCTAGATCGCCCCTTCCTGGAGAAAACGAGCGAGTTCTGCGGTGCGCTCCTGAGTAAGCCGCGTCAGACAAAGGTTGACAGCCAAGGGAGCAATGGAACCGCCCGCAACGCGCCTGCGGACGAAGGCACAGTGGCGATCGCGAAAGGTAATCCACGCCAGTTGGGCATCGATCAGGCGATTCTCCTGGGCTTTCCCGTCCGGGCCCGTGCCGGCCCGCTGCTGGATCGTGCGCCGCAGTTGCCGATAGGTTTGGTTCAGTTGGCGATCGGCATTTTGCAGCTCCTGGGCTGAGCAGCGATTCAGTTCCTGTTGGGTCTGGGGATTGCGGCAGTCGCCGGACTGGGCCAATGCCAACGAACCCCAAGCTGCCAAGGGGGCGATCGCTGCCGCCATCAACCCACGGACGAAGCTTTGAGTCATGGCGGCATTCCTAGGAAAAGGTTACCTGCTGCTGCTGCCATTGGCTGGGCGAGAAGGTGCGCAGTTGCAGCGCATGGACAGCACCACTTTGGAGCACATCCCTGAGGGCGTCATTGACGAGACGGTGCTGCTTGATGGTCGTAAGTCCTTCAAACTCCGGTGCCACCACAATTGCCGCAAAATGCTGACCATCGTGGTTGGGATCTTGGACATCCACTTGGGCTTGGGGGAGCGCTTGGGCAATTAAAGCACGAATGGCGTCGGCGGTCATGGTCGGTGGGGGGTAAACAGCGAACCTATTGTACCGGGAGGGCGATCGCCCGTTGCGGCTCGGGAGCCGGACGACCAAATAAATACCCCTGGACAAACGTGGCACCGGCACGGCGAAACCACTGCCATTCCTCCGGCGTTTCGATCCCCTCCGCCACCGTGGCAATACCCAGTTCCTGGGTGATCTCCAAAATCTTGGTCGTGATCGTAGCCTTGTAGGTGTCGTGGTAAACGTGGCGGGTTAGCTCCATGTCCAACTTCACGTAGTCGGGGCGCAGTTGGTGCAGCAGGTTCAGCGAGGAATAGCCGGAGCCGATGTCATCGAGGGCAACTTGGAAACCAGCACCGCGATAGAAACGCAGGATTTCTTGCAGCCGGAGCAAATCCTGAATCTGTTCCGACTCCGTGATTTCAAACACGATTTTTTCGTGGGCTACGCCTAGGGAATCAATCAGCCGCACCGTTGAGCTGAGGCAGAACGAAGGGTCGTAGATAGAGGTTGGCGTGAAGTTGATAAAGACCTTTTCGGGGAAGCCATAGTGGCTCATTTGGCGAATGGCACTCTGCCGCGCTGCTAGGTCGAGGTGGAAAAGCACTGCCGCCGACTTCGCCGCCGTGAGCAGCCGGAACGGGGAAACAAAGGTGTCGCCATCGATGCCCCGCATCAGGGATTCGTAGGCGAAGATCTGCCCCGGATCCTGGGCGGAGACAATGGGTTGAAAGTGGCTGGTGATGCGCTTTTCGGCTAAAAGATCCAGCAGCCACTGGGAGTGGAACAGGGCGATCAGGCGGCGCAGGGACATGACGCAGGGCAGGTCGGCAAAACTTGGAAAGCGCTTGGGCTCGGTAATCAGAGAGCGGGTATCCTGTAGCTCGGCGTCGGTTAGTGTTTCCCCCAAAACGGCAAACACTGCCTGGGTTTCTTCGCTAGAGTAGCTAATCGTCACCCGCGCATCCACGGGAACAATGTTCATTTCCACGGACAGTTCTTTTAACCGGGCGATCGCCTTATTAAATGTGTGTCCGATGGGAAACCAGAGGTATAGGTCTCCTCGGGTAGGAAACTTGCTCGGTAGTGCCTCGCACCGATTGCATCCCCTGATTTCAGGCAAATGGCTCACTTGATCCATAAGAATAAATTTTTCCCCCCAAAATTTTGGCCCAAACTGCGCGACCCCTTCATTTCATTTTAAACAATCGCGCTTAACTTATGCTGATCGGCGATGACCGGCTACCCTAGCGCACGATCAGGACTGGCACGGTGGCGTGGTGGGCCACATAGTCACTCACACTGCCCAGCAGCAGCCGTTCAAGCCCCCCCAGCCCCCGGGATCCCACTACCAAGAGATCGGACTGCTCCTCATCGGCGATCGCGCAGAGCCGCTCCCGGGCATAGCCCCGCTCTAGGCGGGTTGTGCAGGAAACACCTGCCTCCTGGCAAAGGGCCTGGGCATGGTTTAGTACCCCCTCCGCAGCGGCAACAATCTTTTGTTCTAGCTCCAAATCGGGTAGGCTGCGCAGATGCACCCAGTCCCCTGTGGGCATCAGCACTTCGGACACGTAGGTGGTCTGGGGCTCCGCTACGGTGATCAGGGTGATGTGGGAAGATGTTGCCGCTGCCAGGGTCAAGGCTTGCTTGAGCGCGCGATCGCTGGCGGTCGCGCCATCCGTGGCCACAATAAATTTCATAGCCCCCTCCGATGATCCCTACAGGGTATAGTCGTATAGGTGTATTCCATACCTATGGTTCTAACGTACCGATAAATGCACCCATTGATCGACTCTATTCATCACTCGTAACACATGACCAGTCGCGATATTCGCCGTGGTTTCATCGATGCCGTGGGCCGCACCCCCCTGATTTTGATTGAGTCCCTTTCCCAAGCGACCGGCTGTACCATTCTGGGAAAGGCAGAATTTCTCAACCCCGGTGGCAGCGTTAAGGATCGGGCGGCGCTGTTTATGGTGCTGGCGGCGGAGCAAGCGGGGGCCTTGCCGCCGGGGGGAACGATTGTGGAAGGAACGGCGGGCAACACGGGTATCGGTCTAACCTTGGTGGCCAATGCTCGCGGCTACCGCAGCGTGATTGTGATGCCCGATAATCAGTCGGCCGAAAAAATTGCCCTGTTGCGATCGCTCGGAGCATCCGTGGATCTGGTACCGGCGGTGCCCTTCAGCAACCCCAACCACTTTTACCACACCGCCCAGCGGCGCGCCGCAGAACTGCCCGGGGCCTTTTGGGCCAACCAGTTTGAAAACACTGCCAACGCCGAATCCCACTACCAAACCACGGGCCCGGAACTTTGGCAGCAAGCTGGCGGCAACCTGGACGGCATCGTCATGGCCTCGGGGACAGGGGGCACCATTGGTGGGGTAACGGCCTATCTCAAGGAACGTCATCCCGCAATCCAAGCCTACTTGGTGGATCCCCCAGGTTCGGGACTCTACAGCTATGTCACCACGGGAACCTTCCGGGCCGAGGGCAGTTCGATGACCGAAGGAATTGGCATTAACCGCATGACTGCCAACTTTAGCCGTGCTCGGTTAGATGGGGCCTTCCAGGAGGACGATCGCACCATGGTGGAGATGGCCCACTACCTGCTCAAGCACGATGGCCTGTTTGTGGGGAGTTCGGCAGCCCTCAACGTGGTGGGGGCGGTGCGGCTAGCCCAAAAGCTGGGCCCGGGGCATGCGATCGCCACCATACTTTGTGACGGCGGCGGTCGCTACCAGAGCCGCCTTTTTAATCCCGAGTGGCTGGCTGAGAAAAACTTAACACCGACAGCTAAGGGGTTAGAATTTTTGTCCTAGTTGTTGGTACGCCATGGCATCCTCCTCAATTTCTGAGACCTTAGAACACCTGCGATCGCGCGGGGCCTCGGCCCTGATCCCCTTTTTGGTGGCGGGCGATCCCTCCCTAGAAGTGACGGCGGCCGCCCTACGGGCTTTGGACCAGCACGGTGCCGATGTGATCGAACTGGGCATCCCCTACGCTGACCCCCTGGCCGATGGGCCCGTGATTCAAGCCGCCGCCACCCGGGCCCTGCAACGGGGCACCAAACTGACAGCAATTTTAGAGATGCTGCGCTCCGTAACCCCAGAATTGCGATCGCCCATCGTGCTGTTTTCCTACTACAACCCCATGCTGCACCTGGGAATCGACCTATTTCTTCGGCAGATCCGTGATGCCGGTGTCCGGGGGCTAGTGGTTCCGGATCTCCCCCTCGAAGAAGCCATGACTGTCCTAGGGCCCGCCCGCGCCCTAGGCATTGAGGTGATTTTGCTGGTGGCACCCACCAGTCCGGCGACCCGCTGTGCCGCGATCGCCGCCCAGTCGGAGGGTTTTATTTACCTCGTCAGCACCACGGGGGTGACGGGCGTCCGGCAACAGGTTGCCAAAGGAGTCAAGACTATGCTAGATACCTTACGAACTTTGACGGATAAACCCATCGCGGTTGGTTTCGGCATTTCCCAACCCGAGCACGCCCGCCAAGTGGTGGACTGGGGGGCAGACGCAGTGATTGTGGGCAGCGCCATGGTGCGCCGCCTTGCAGAACCCCAGGGGCTCGATGCCGTGGTTTCCCTTTGTCAAAGCCTTAAGCGAGCAATGCGGCAGGAACTAGCATGAACGGGTGGCACTGGGCGGCGGTGGGGGGGCTTCTCACCCCCCCTGTTTTGGCATGGCTGTGGGTGGAGTGGCGCTATCGGACACGGCAGCGGGCTACCCTCACCCTCGATCGGGGAATTTGGCGCTTCCAATACTACGAGCCGATGCTGTACCAGGTGGAGGTGGAATTTGCCGCCATCAACAACCATCCCCGCCA
The DNA here is from genome assembly GCA_002291895.1 of Cyanobacteria bacterium UBA999. GTDB lineage: Bacteria > Cyanobacteriota > Cyanobacteriia > Pseudanabaenales > Pseudanabaenaceae > UBA999. The sequence goes on along the minus strand of DBAX01000027.1, from coordinate 17,049 downwards.
AGATGTTTTTTTGACCGAGGTGCGTCCCGAGGTCGTGCTCCTGTCCCAAGCCAGTCTCGATCAGGTGCAGTGCCACGTCAAGGTGCGATCGCGCCACGAGGGTGGCTCCCCCCGAACCGATGGCTATTGGGAGTCCTACATCGTTAAAGGGGGTCGCCACACCAACCTTGATGTTGTTCTAGAAATGCGTGGCCAACCCCTCGACGCCCTCGAAAGTGCTTGGCTGCGGGTACACTACGTCACCTACGGCCCCGAGGGACGCCAAGAACAGGTGTGCCACTGCGTGATCCCGTTGCAGTTTCCCGAAACCCAGCGGCGAGCCCTGTGGCGTCCCACCACCGATGCTGATGTGTTGCCCATTCGCACCCATCTGCTGACGGTCGCCGACACCTTTCCCGAACTGATCCAGCGCTACGTGCAGGAGCATGCCCAGCCCGGAGATATCCTCACCATTGCCGAAAGCCCGGTGGCGATTATGCAAGGGCGCTGGCGGCATCCTACGGATGTGCGGCCGGGTTGGCTGGCCAAACGCCTCTGCCACTATTTTCTGCCCATGTCTAGCCTGGCCACCGCCTGCGGACTCCAGGTACTTATCGACGAGTCGGGGGCCTGGCGGGTCGGGTTGGCGTTTCTTGTCGGGGCGATCGCCAAGGGTCTGTTCCGCATTCCGGGGGTGTTTTACCGTTTGGCGGGCGAGCAGGCCCGGCTCATTGATGACGTTACGGGCACCCTACCCCCCTACGACCAATTTATTGTTCTCGGACCCCGGGATCCCCAGAATGTGGTGGCAGAAATTAAACGGGAAACGGGTCTCGAAGCCGCGATCGTCGATGTCAACGACCTAAAGCGGGTCAAGATTCTTGCCGCCACCGCCGGCGTGTCCGCTGACCTACTCAACCAAGCCCTGCTGCTCAATCCGGCAGGTAATGCCGCGGAGCAAACCCCCATTGTCCTGATCCGTCCCAACACGGCGCAGTGAGGCAGGATTCTACTCCCGCTGCTGGCGACTGGGAACTTCGCGCCCCTGGACGCTGGCGATCGTTTCAACCACTGCCCGGGCCGCTGCCATGATGTCCCGCTCCGCCCCACCGAGGTAGAGCCGCCCAAAGCTCCCCACGGCACCGATCTCCAAGATGTTAATCAGGGCGGATTTTTCCGCTTCGTTGGCGGCCAGGGCGGCGTAGGCAGCGGGCTCCACCTCCATGATGTAGAGGGTTTGCCCGGCCAAGAGCATCTGCCCCCGGCGAAATCGGTTGATTAACTGGGTTTGGTGGGCATCAATGTTGCGAATAATTTGGCTGGATAGCAGCCGGGGTTTGAGGCGATCGCCCTCGTGGAGACCGAGGTGTTCGAGAATGGCCCGCCCCGCTTCCTGGGTTTCGCCCTGACGGCTGGAATGAATTTCGAGCAGCCCGTAGAGGCGTTCCACGATCTGCACCCCCGGGCGCACCGATGTGGCTTTGAGGGCCGTATCCGTGATGCGATTGATCTCAATACCTGGGGAAATTTCAATCCAAAGGGAGGTGTCTCCGGGGAGGGGTAAAAATCCTTGGGCCACCGTGCCTAGGTAGGCGGCGTGTTGGGGCTGGAGCGAATCAAGATAGACGTAGCTACGTAAGGTAATACCCAAAGGTGATCCCCCGGTCGATGGCTGCAAGGCACGGACTTCAGGATAGCGCAAAAGCAAACCCGGCAACCGCATACTATGATGGGAATCAGTGCCATTGCCACCGCCCATGTCTGATCGCCCCATTTTGCTGGAATTTGAAAAGCCCCTTGCCGACCTAGAAAGCCGCATTGACCAGATCCGCCAGCTGGCCCTGGAAAATCAGGTGGATGTCAGCGATCAGATCCAGCAGTTGGAGCAGCGCGCCGAGCAGTTGCGGCGGGAGATCTTTTCCTCCTTGGGGGCAATGCAGCGCATGCAAATTGCTCGCCATCCCCGCCGCCCCAGTACCCTGGACTACATCCAAGCCATGACCGAGGAGTGGATGGAACTCCATGGCGATCGCCGGGGATGTGATGACCCTGCCCTGATTGGGGGAGTGGCGCGCCTTGGCTCCCATGCCGTGGTGATCATGGGGCACCAGAAGGGGCGGGACACCAAAGACAACATGGCCCGCAATTTTGGCATGGCTTCTCCCGGCGGCTACCGCAAGGCCCTGCGGCTGATGGAGCACGCCGATCGCTTTGGTATGCCCATTGTGACGTTGATTGACACGCCGGGGGCCTATCCGGGGGTAGCGGCGGAGGAGTTAGGGCAGGGGGAGGCGATCGCCGCCAATCTGCGGCTGATGTTTGGGTTGGGGGTGCCGGTGGTCTGTACGGTTATTGGTGAGGGGGGCTCGGGAGGGGCCCTGGGTATTGGTGTGGGCAATCATTTGATGATGTTTGAGCATTCGGTATACACGGTGGCAACCCCCGAAGCCTGTGCTGCTATTCTGTGGCGGGATGCTGGGAAGGCTGCCAAGGCCGCCGAAGCCCTCAAAATTACGGCCACCGATCTCCTGCACATGGGGGTCATCGACGAAATTCTGCCCGAACCCCTCGGAGGTGCCCATCGCGCGCCGCTGGAGGCGGCAGTGAGCCTCAAGTCAGGCATCATCCGGCAGTTGGATCGGCTGAGCCAGCGCACGGCGGACGAGCTGCAGGCAGATCGCTATGCCAAGTTTCGCCGGATGGGGGTCTTTATGGAGACCGTAGCCGATGTCTAGGCAGCGTCGTCTGGTGATTGCCAGTGGCAACCGGGGCAAAGTGCAGGAGTTTGAGGAACACTTGGCGGACTTTGCCCTAACCCTGGCACCCAAGCCCGAGGAGCTAGATATTGAGGAGACGGGCGACACCTTTTTAGCCAATGCTCAGTTGAAGGCCTGCCACGTGGCCAAGGTCTTGGGGGAATGGGCGATCGCCGATGATTCGGGTTTGGTAGTCCCCGCCCTAGGAGGCAAGCCCGGGGTATACTCAGCCCGCTACGGAGCCACGGATGGCGAGCGGATTCAGCGGCTGCTGCGGGAGTTGGTCGGTCAGGGCGATCGCCGGGCGGCATTCGTCTGTGCCATTGTCATTGCCGACCCCCAGGGACAGATCCGGGCCCAAGCGGAGGGGTTCTGCCAGGGCGAGATTGTGGATACGCCCCTTGGCGATCGCGGGTTTGGCTACGACCCCGTGTTTCGCGAGGTGACCAGCGGTCTCACGTTTGGTCAATTGCTGCCCGAGCACAAAGCTAAGATTAGCCACAGGGCCCAGGCCCTCCGCCAACTCTATCCCCAACTTATGGATCTGCCGCTCATGGCTCCGGCGGATGCAGGCGCGGATGGAGATACTCCCTAACGGGCGATCGCCCCTCAAGATGTTCTTGAACAACGTGACATGCCCGGGCGGGTGTCATGCGCCAGTAGAAGTACTCCTCCTGGGGCATAACCACGATGGGACCCGAGCCACATAGTCCCAAACACCCCGTAGGCACAACGTTCACCTGGGTACAGGCCCGCAGAGCCGTCAAGACCGGTGCTGCCCCGTCCCGGGTGCAACTACGAAAGACACAGACCCAAACTTCTGTCACCGAGGTCCCTTGAGTGCTGCCCCTAGTGTAGCTTGCCCCTTTTAATGGCCATCCCAGGTTAGGAGATCGCCGCAGTCAGCAGACCCGTAGCCGTCTGTTGGGGGACTACGGGGACGACATCCCGCTGCGCGCAGTAGGCGATGTCATCCCAGCCATTGAGCTTAAGTAGCCGTTGCCCATGACTGGCATGGTGAAAGAGGGTCTCCAAATCGTCACACCAGTGGCGGTAGAGCGTCAAGGCAGCTATGGCTTCGTCATTGCCCAGCTCCACAAGCAACCCGTGGGCGATGCCCCCGGCGCAGGCCGTATCCTCTAGGGCATAGCTGCCCTCCCATCCCGAGCCGACCACCCAGATCGTCTGTGGTTGCTTCTGATGCAGAAATTGCACTACCGCCCCCAGGTTCACCATCGCTCCGGTAAGTACCATCGGTGCGTGGCGAATTCGCTCTAGGGTGCGGGTGCCGTTGGTGGTGCTCATAAAAATGCGCTTGCCCTGCACTACGCTGGTGGTGTAATCGAAGGGGGAATTTCCCAGGTCATAGCCCTCCACTCTCTGCCCGCCCCGTTCCCCCGCCCGCAAGCGCTGCGCCGCCGGGAAAGCACAACTGGTCTCCCAGAGCTCATCGAGATTGGCGAACACCTGAACCGCCTCTGCTCCAGCATTGAGGGCCGTGGCGATGGTCGTTGTGGCCCTAAGGACATCAACGGCGATCGCGCAGTCGGGAATGCCATCAGCCGGCACCAACTCCGGCGTATGGTACACAGATAATTTCATAGGCATAACGCTGGGAATCTCTTCAGATCAATTGGTTATAGCCTATAGCTTTTTGGTCACTACGGTGCGGTGGCGGGGGGTATGGGACGTCGTTTCGGGCGGGGCAAAACCCGCTGTCGCCAACTCCGCCCCCAGGTCTAGGGAGAAGTATTCATCCAAATAGGGCTCGGTGCTCTTCAGCAGGGTGAGGATGTAGGGCGGCATGCGGGCATAGATGGGCGACTGGGGGTTCATGTCCATGAGGGAAAGGGTGCCGCCCGGAGCCAAAATGCGATGCAACTCCCGCAGCATTTGGCGCGTGGCTTCCTGGGGGAGCTCATGGCAGACCAAACACACCGAGACGAGGTCAAAATAGTTGTCGGGTAGTCCCGTTGCTTCCGCCGCTGCATGCACCCAAGTGATGGTCTGGGGCGCATCCGCCACCCGCTGCTGCCGGTCATGGGCGATCGCCAAAAAGTACGGAGACAGATCCAACCCCGTCACCGCCGCCCCTGGAAACTCCGTCTGTAGGGCAAAGGTACTCATCCCCACACTGCACCCCACATCTAAAATCCGCCGCGGCTCCTGGGACAGGTGCGATCGCAGTGCCCCATGGTAGGCCTGGCGCAAACGGCGATCGCCATCGGCCTCCGACTGCTTAGACCAAATCCGGGAATGCACCGCATAGGCAGCCACCTCCACTTCCATTGCCGGCAACCAGCCTAGGTTCCCCTCCTCGTAGGCATGGAAGGAACGGATGTAGTAGTCGGGATAGGCGATCGGTTGCGCAACGGCGGCCAGCGATCGCTCCAAATCCGCGCGCCGCATTCCGTACTCCGCCACCTGCTGTCGCCACAGCACCCCAATACGTTCCGCCCGTTGGATCATCATCTCGCGGGCTTGGTGCTTGGCCAAGGCAGCCAAGGGCTTGATACTCAGCAACACGTTCACGGCCGCCGTAACCCACCCCGTGGTCTGGATTGCCCCAGTTGTCATACATCCTGCTCCTCGTCCAAAATCAGTAAAAGCCTAGCATTTGCCCCTAGGAGTCCGTAGATTTTTTTAGGCAAAAAGTGCAGTCCTTTTCGGTATCATATCCTGCATAGAAAACTATAAATTTTGTAAAAGGGCAGTAAGCAGTGACTATTCGGGTAGCAATCAATGGATTTGGACGCATCGGGCGCAACTTTTTACGGTGCTGGGCAGGACGAAAAGAAACTCAGTTGGAAATTGTCGGCGTCAATGACACCTCCGATCCTAAGACCAACGCTCACTTGCTCAAATATGATTCGATGCTAGGGAAATTTGCCGGCGAAGTTACGGCCGATGAAAACTCCCTGACGGTAAACGGGCACGTCATTAAGGCTGTTTCCGATCGCAACCCCGAAAATTTGCCCTGGCAGGACTGGGGTGTGGATCTGGTCATTGAATCCACCGGTGTATTTACGGATCGCGTGGGCGCTAGCAAGCACTTTACGGCCGGTGCCAAAAAGGTGCTGATCACTGCCCCCGGCAAAAACGACGACGGCACCTTCGTTGTGGGCGTAAATGCTGACCAGTACGAGCACGAAAAGCACCACATCATCAGCAATGCCAGTTGCACCACCAACTGCTTGGCCCCCGTCGCCAAGGTGCTGCACGAATCCTTTGGCATCGTTAAGGGCGTGATGACCACCACCCACAGCTACACGGGCGACCAACGCCTTCTCGACTCAAGCCACCGGGATCTGCGCCGTGCCCGCGCCGCTGCCCTGAGCATTGTGCCCACCTCCACCGGTGCTGCCAAAGCCGTGGCCCTAGTGCTGCCCGAATTGAGCGGCAAGCTTAACGGTATTGCTTTTCGGGTGCCCACCCCCAACGTTTCCGTGGTGGACTTTGTGGTGGAAGTCGAGCGTTCGACGATCGCCCAGGAAGTGAACGAAGCCCTCCGTCAAGCCGCCGAAGGTCCGATGAAGGGAATTCTGGAATACAGCGAACTGCCCCTGGTTTCCATCGATTACCGCGGTACCGATGCCTCTTCGATTGTTGATGCTTCCCTGACGATGGTGTTGGGGGGCAACATGGTCAAGGTGGTGTCCTGGTATGACAACGAGTGGGGGTACAGCCAGCGGGTAGTCGATCTCGCTGAGGTCGTAGCCCAAAAGTGGACAGCCTAACGCAGCGGGTGCACCCCGATTAGGGACTCGAAGAGCTGGGTTGGAGGTGCTGGCGTGCCAGCACTTTCCAGTCATGTTTTGACCTAGGGCAGATCTTACCTTCTAGGGCATTGTGGCTTGGCATCTATGGCAGAAGTTCAGCCTCAGCAGCGCGATTGGCAGCGCCAAAGAATTATTGGTGTCACTGGCGGGATCGCTACCGGCAAAACACTTTTAGCCAGTTATTTAGCCGATCGCCACGGCCTGCCGATCCTAGATGCCGATCCCATAGCCCGGGCGATCGTCGCCTCCCCCCCCATCGTTGCTGCCCTCGTCCACCGCTACGGACCAGCCATACTCCACGGTGATGGCACGGTTAACCGTGCCCAATTGGCGGAGTGGATCTTCACCAAGGCTACGGAACGGGAATGGTTGAATGGTCTTGTCCATCCCCCCGTGCGCGATCGCCTGCTGCGGGAGACCGAAAACCTAGCGCCCCAAACCGTCGTTCTGGTCGTGCCCCTGCTTTTTGAGGCGGCTATGACCGACTTGGTGACGGAAATTTGGGTTGTGACCTGCACCGCCGCGCAGCAATTGAGTCGGCTGATGCTCCGCGATGGACTCAGCCCGTTTCAGGCACAGCAGCGCATCGATAGCCAATGGCCCCTGAGCCAAAAAATTGCTCTGGCCGATGTCGTGCTCGGCAATGGGCAAGCACCGGAGCACCTTTTTGCCCAAGCCGATCATGCCTATACCCAGCCGCCAAAGGTCTCGGACTAGAATTCGATGGGCCGCCCCGCCAAAGTCGTGGTATCCTGCGGGTGATCGCGCGGGAGGAAGGCAATATGCGGCAAATCATGATGTTTGGGCTGGGGTTACTGCTGCTACCCATGGCAGTCAAGGCCCTACCGGGACAAACTTCAGAGGATGTGGCCGATTGGATCAAGTCCCATCCGGTTTTGCGCCCGGGACCTGGGGAACGCCTCTGGGTTCGGAAGAGCAATACGCCAGCCCGCCGCTTTCAGTTTCAGGCCAGTAGCCTCGTGCCCGGGCGGGCGGAACTGCGCGGCAGCGCCAACTTAATTCGCAGCGAACGCCTCCATCTCTTCGACCTCGTTGCCGGTGTGACCCGCGATCGCCTAGAAGAGTTGCTGCGCTCCATCTACGGCCCCGCTCTCATGGAGGACTACCGCCGCGCAGTTGTGGTGTTTCGCTACCCCCAGGGAGAACAACGGGGCGATCACCGCAATGCCACCGTCCAGGCCCTGCGGGGAGAGCTGCGGCGCGGCGAGCAGTTTTCCTACTGGTTGGAACTGGTGCAAACGAGTCCCCAAAAAGCCATTTCGGGACAAATAACGGTTTTTGCCACCGCCGATCTCGAAAAGCTCCAGGCCGACCTAAGCCGGTAGGGGATGAACGTCCTTCATTTTGAAGCCCCGCTTGCTCAACTCTTGGTTGAGGGCAGATTGGTTTTTGACGCGATCGACAAACACCACCCCTTGGAGATGATCCACTTCGTGGAGAATAACCCGGGCTAAAAGACCGCTGGTCGCCAGTTTTTGCGGCTTGCCCTCCAGGTCGCGGTAGGTCACTACCACTTCATCGGGGCGCACCACATCCATAAAGACACTGGGGACGCTGAGGCATCCTTCTTCGCCGTTCACCTGGGGACCCCCGGTGGACTTGATTTCTGGATTGATCATCACCAGGGGAGCAGCCTCGGGCTGGTCAGGATGGATGTCGATAACAATCATCTGCTTGCCAATGCCAACCTGGGGAGCAGCCAAGCCAATGCCGTCGCAGCTGTACATGGTTTTGAGCATATCGACGGCCAGTTGACGGATTTCGTCGGTTATTTTGCTTACCCGTTTGGCGGGTTGGCGGAGATCGCGATCGCCGAGGGTATGGATCTTAAGGGGAGGATTTTTCAGCTTTTCCTTGGGGATGGTTGTCAGGGTAAGGGTCACAGCGGTTGACGGGGAACGACTCACCCTATTGTGCCATAGGTTTTTAGCCCAACTCTAGGGGGCGTCGCCCCTCCATAGCCTTAGCTAGGGTGATTTCATCGGCGTATTCGAGATCGCCGCCCATGGGGATACCAAAGGCAATCCGCGTCACTTTGGTAAACGGAGCGAGCAGGCTACCGACATAGAGGGTGGTTGTCTCCCCCTCCACGCTGGGGCTGATGGCCAGAATGACCTCCGCAATGGCCCCACCGCTAACCCGCCGTACTAGGGACTGAATGAAAAGCTGGTCGGGGCCAATGCCGTCCATTGGCGAGATCAGCCCTCCCAGGACATGGTACTTGCCGCGGTACTCCCGCGTTTTTTCCAGGGCAATCACATCCCGGGAGTCAATCACAACACAAAGGGTGTGGGGATCGCGGCGAGTATCGGCGCAGATGGTACATACAGGTTCGGCGGACAGGTGGTGGCAAATGCTGCACTGTCCCACCTGTTGCTTGGCATTGAGGAGTGCCTCGGCCAGGGCCGAAATCTCGGTATCGGGGCGCTTGAGCAGGTGCAAAGCCAACCGCTGGGCACTCTTGGGCCCGATGCCCGGCAGCCTCTGGAGCTGCTCGATGAGGTTGGCGAGGGGGCGGGTGTACACGGGGCAGGGTTCCTAGGGTAAAGCGTCGATGTGCGTGCGGAGGTAAACCCACCAAGTGCGGGCGATCGCCTTATCGGCAAAAGCAATCTCCCAACGGTGCCCATCGCGATCCCGGAGGACGAGCCGCACGTCCCGAACTTGGAGGGGCAGTATGGTGGTGGGACTATCCCAGGAATGGCCGTCGATCCAAAGCTGGGCATCGTGCAGTTGGGAAAGAACAACACTCTGCAGGGATTGGGGGTCTGCGGTAGTCGGTTGCCCCCAAGTAAGGCGATCGCCCTGTTGCCCCACAATGGCCAAGCGATCATAACTGTGGCGCTCAAAGGCTTCTGCCCAGGTGCGGTAGGCCTCCCGCCGCCCATATTCTTGGCGCCCGGCCCAGAAGAGCCAAATAAAGACGCCTAGGAGGGGCAGCCACAGCAATCCTTCTACCATGGAGTCCCGCTATCCCCGTTTTCGCAACTTGCGCCAAACTTGGCGGGCAGTTTTCTGGACTTGGCTTTGAATCTGGGTGCCGGTTTTTTGCACCGTTTCCTGAATCTTGGGTGTTGCCGCGGTTACTTGGTGCTTGACTTTGTCTGGCAGATCGTGGAGCTGGGCATCGGTGCGTTCTAGGGCATCGTTGACGAGGTCAATCGCCCAAGAATCAAGCTCCTCCAACTGATCGGCCAGGCGTTCCTGCTGCTTTCGCCACTGGGACTTAATCCGATGGCTGGTGCGCTGCCACGTTTGCTCTAGGGGGTTCTTCATCTCCACCTGCCCAAGCTCAATCCGACGCTTCCAATGTAGCGTGTTTGCGATACAGTTTGCAGATGCCGCGCCGACTGGTACGGATAAATTCACAAAGCTGCTGCACATCGGGGCTAAGGCTTAGTTCGGCATCGTTGGCGATCGCCCCAAGGGCTTCGCTGCGGGTGCGTCCCTGGCGGTAGAGCACCACAAAAGCCCGCTTGATCAGCCGGCGGCGGGCCTCCGTAAATCCCTGCCGTTGGAGCCCCACCCGGTTGATGCCAATCACTTCGTTGGTGTCAACGGCCATCAGAAAAGGGGGGACATCCACCCCAAGACGCGTTTGCCCGCGCACCATGGCATAGGCACCAATGCGACAGTGCTGGTGGACAACGGCATCGCCGCCCAAAAAAGCGTGATCCTGCACCACGACATGGCCGGCGAGCAGCACGTGGTTGACTAGGGTGATGTCGCTGCCAAGGGTGCAATTGTGGGCGATGTGGGCCCCCGTCAAAATAACGTTGCGATCGCCAATCACCGTCCGACTCGCAGCAGCGGTGCCCCGATGGACGGTGGTGTATTCGCGAAACGTATTGCCGTGCCCAATTTCGACATAGCTGATGGCACCCTCGTAGGCCCCATCCTGGGGTTCCGCGCCCAAGATCGCCCCGTACCCCACGCGATTGCGGTTGCCAAGGCGGGTGTACCCCGTCAGCACCGCCCGGGCCCGCAGCAGGCAGTCCGTGCCAATTTCTACGTGCTCATCGACGATCACATCGGCCTCAACCACGGTTCTGGCACCAATTTTGGCATTGGGGTGCACCATGGCGCGGGGGTGGATCTCCGGAGACATAGGGTCGCGTGCAAACTACGCAGGGAATTTTAGCGTGTTTCGAGAAGGATCCGTCCGTTGTCTAGGGCTCGCATCAGGAGGGCGATCGCCCCGTAGTCGTCGTCCGAAATATACTGCTGTTCCTGGAGTGCCCGTTGGATGTCTTGATCTATTTGGGGCGTCAGACGCTGGGACAAAATTGCTTGGCTCACCAGTGTGCGGATACGGCTCATGGGTTTGTGCTCTGCTCGGGTGGCACAACTATCCCAGCTTCCTGGGGCATCGCCCGTGATCGGGGTCACGGTACACAAAAGTTTATTTCCTGGCTGAAGTCGCGCTTAGTCCCGCCTAGGGGTGGGTTAGGAGGGTGCCGCCCCAGAGCTGCGGCAGCGATCGCACAGACCAAAGAACTCTAGGGTGTGGTAGTAAATTTCAAACTGAAGGGCTTCGGTGAGGTGGTTTCCCAGTCCGTGGAGGGGGCATTCCTCTAGGGGAAACGACGTGCCGCATTGGAGACAGGTGAGGTGGTGTAAGTTGTGCATCCGGGCGCTGTAAACCGTTTCGCCGTTGGGTAGGGGCAACCCCTGAACCATGCCCTGCACCTTCAGGCGATCAAGGGCACGGTAGATGGTGGCCAGACCAAAATTTTGGTGGCGATCGCGCAGGTATCGATGGAGGTGCTGGGCAGAGACCGCCTCAGGACAGTCCCGTAGGGCAGCGAGGATTTTTTCTTGGGCAGGGGTTCGCTTTTGACCCATAGCATGCTCAAAACTTAAACGGATTATAGAATGCACGCGGTGGAAACCAGGTGTCGAGCAGCTCTAAGGATCGGTCGTCTCCGCTGAGCCATTGCTGGGCAACCAACTCCGCCGGGGTGTGGGTGCCATAGATCAGTGCCGTGACTGCCTCAATAGTAGCGGTTAGGGGCGGAACCTGTCCGCCGGAGGTTCCCGCAGGTGTGCACCGGAGGTTGCCCCGCTGATTGGCCCACAGCCATGTCCCGGCATTCCAAGGACAGAGGGAATCGGAGATGGCGATCGCCAGGGGAGGGGTTCCGGATGCACCCCCGAGGGGAATTGCTGGCAGGTGGGCTAAATCCACTACCCGCACCATCCAGGGCAGGGCCATGTGCACCGGGAGTAAATGGGGTAACGTTCCCCATCCGTGGTGTACCGAAGTCTGGGTGGGAACGTCCATGGTCACGGTGCTGACCTGATCCCGGTGCTGGGCAAAAAAATGCAGCAACTGCTGGCGTCCAGCCTCATAGCGCCAGCCCCAGAGCCAAATTTTAATGCTGCCCGCGGTCGTGCCCGTTCCATTATTTAGGCTATAAAGGGCCACGGCATCGAGTTGTCCGTCCCGTTCCAGGAAGAGGCACAGCCGCTGTTGGTACCACCACCGCCACTGGGACTCCCCCGCCCGGGGAACCGCCCAGCCGTGGTTTTGGGGCGCGATCGTCCGTAAAAATGCGAGACATTCGGCACCGACGCCCTCTGCGGGGACGCGGCGCACCCGCCAACCCCTGGAATCTAAACTGCGCCACCCTTGCCAGGCTGCCAGGGGTACGGTAACCATCCCGTAGCCAGCAGCAGGAACGTAACCAAACTGGGCATAGTAGGGCACCGAAAAGGGATAGAGCATGCTCACCCCCAGACGACGCGATCGCATCTGCTGCCATGCTGCCCCCATGAGACGGCGCACAAAACCCCGGTTGCGGTACTCGGGATAGCACCACACCCCGGCAATGCCCCCTAGGGGGGTAAGGATGCCCCGGAGCCCCTGGTCGAATTGGGGCACCTCCAAGGCGGCACAAAGTTTTCCCTCCATGGCAATAACCCACACATCTTCGGGGCGCACGGCTGCGAGTTCGGTAGCCGTAACCGCCGCCCTACCGGGAAGCGCAAAGCAGTAGTGATCGCCTTGCAAGAGTTCCTGACGCTCCGATCGCCGCAACTGCCGTACACAGGGAGAACTGGAGGATGAACCCATGGCAAAACTTGTGACGGTATGTCCGTCAATGGTATGGTGGTAAGCACTAATATAGATTTTTGAAACGATTTCTAAAGAGGACTTATGGCAGGTACCACAGGTGAGCGCCCCTTTGGCGACATTGTTACGAGCATTCGGTATTGGGTGATCCACAGTTTGACCATCCCCGCGCTGTTTTTGGCCGGTTGGTTGTTTGTCAGCACCGGTCTTGCCTATGACGTCTTTGGCACGCCCCGACCCGATCAGTACTACACCCCCGATCAGCAGGATGTACCCGTTGTGCGCGATCGCTACAACGCCGCCAAAGAGATTCCTTCCTTAAACCAATAGCCATCCCTAATCCACCGTTATGTCCCAAAATCCTAACCAACCTGTTCAATATCCCGTATTTACGGTGCGCTGGCTATCCGTTCATGCCTTGGGTGTGCCGACGGTATTTTTTATCGGCGCAATTAGTGCCATGCAGTTTCTCAGTCGTTAATGCTGTTGTCCCCCTATCGGAATTTTGGAGCAAAAGTTATGGCAGAAAAAAATCCCAACAGCCAACCAGTGGAGCTGAATCGTACTTCCCTGTACCTAGGACTCCTGTTGGTGTTTGTGACCGTGTTGTTGTTTTCTAGTTACTTCTTTAATTAATTAGGGAGATTCCACCATGCAAAACGGACGTATTCCCCTATGGCTCGTGGCCACGGTTGCTGGAACTGGAGTTCTGGTCGTTGTTGGTCTCTTTTTCTACGGTTCCTACACCGGACTCGGTGCTGCTCTCTAGATTCCCCAACCATCCATGACGGACGAACCCCAACCTACCTCTGATTCCTCCGGCGAGGCGCCTCTCCGCAGACCCGTCGTCATCGACCCGGCTCTTTTAGCTGAGCTGGCTGAGGTGTCTGGCGATCCGGAACAGATCATCGATACGGCTATCCGTCAATGGTTGCAGCGGCGAGCGATCAAGGAGGCTGACCGCTCCCGTCCCCTCACAATGAATCCCCTTGTTCCCCCGCGGGGGGAGTGGAATGACTAAGATCATCGTTTTGGATGACGATCCAACGGGTTCGCAGACGATGCATAGCTGTCTTTTGCTAACGCGGTGGGATCAAGCGACCCTCAAGCTGGGACTGCTCGACCCATCGCCCATTTTTTTTGTCTTGACCAACACCCGTTCCCTGGAGCCCGGGGCAGCGGCTGAAGTAACCCGAGAGGTTTGTGGGGCTCTGCGGGAGGCGATCGCCGCTGTGGGTTTGACCCAGTTTCTGGTGGTAAGCCGCTCGGATTCCACCCTGCGGGGGCACTATCCGGTGGAAAACGATGTGATTGCTGCGGAGCTTGGTGGGTTTGATGCCCACTTTTTGGTGCCAGCATTTTTTGAGGGGGGGCGGTTTACCCGGGACAGCGTGCACTACCTGGTGGTGCAGGGAGTACCAACCCCGGTGCATGAAACGGAGTTTGCCCAGGATTCAGTATTTGGCTATCGCCATAGCTTCTTGCCCGACTACGTGGCTGAGAAAACTGGAGGACGCATCCGCAGCGAGCAGGTGGAGCGTTTTGTTCTGTCGGAGGTGCGCCAGGGATGCGGTTCGCGGTTGATGTCCCTAACGGGCAACTGCTGTGCCGTAGTGGATGGAGAGGTGCAGGCCGATCTTGATCGGTTCGCAGCGGATGTGCTGGCCGCCGTTGCCCGGGGCAAACGCTTTTTGTTTCGCAGTGCGGCCAGTTGGTTAACGGCCCTAGCCCAGTTGCCTCCCCAGCCTGTGCCGGCAACAGCCATGGCCTCCTACCGACACTCCGACCGTCCGGGAGCCATCGTCGTGGGTTCCCACGTGCGCCTGACCACGGAGCAGTTGACCCATCTGCTGGAAGCGGAGGGTGGTAGGACGTTGGTGCCGCTGGAGGTGCCGATGACCCGGGATTTGGCAGATCGCTGGGCGACGCTTCGAGCGCAGATCTTGGCTGGGGCGATCGCTGCCCATGGGCAGGGCAAGACCGTTGCGATCTACACCAGTCGCCAAGAGCTGACCTTTGACAGTGTGGCTGAGCGCCTGGCCTTTGGCAAAGTGGTGTCCCAAGCTTTGATGTCCCTGATTCAAGGGCTGCCCGATACCCTAGGATTTTTGATCAGCAAGGGGGGCATTACCTCCAATGACACCCTCAGCGTGGGGCTCAATTTAGCGGCGGCGCGGCTGCTAGGGCAAATTTCGCCCGGGGTGTCGGTAGTGACAACCCCAGCAGATCATCCCCGTTTTGTGGCGATGCCCGTGGTGCTGTTTCCCGGAAATGTGGGCGATCGCGCGGCTTTGACAACGGTGTACCGACGGTTAGCGGGTCTTACGGGTGCTGGATTGGTGGACTAAGCTGCCCCGGGCCGCGGGCGATCGCCTGGCCCTATGCCTTTGGACCGTGCCCTTGTTGCTGCTGACAGCGGGTACCCCAAGCTTGATGGCCCACGATGAGGGGTACTATGCCACCCAGGCCCGCTGGATTTGGGAGCAGGGGGACTGGATTACCGTGTCCTGGTGGGGACAGCCGCTCTACGATCGCACCATTGGCTGTCAATGGCTGATGGCCCTGTCCTACGGTCTGTGGGGGGTCACGGAGTGGGGGGCGCGGTTTCCCAGTCTGGTTGCGGCTCTAGTGGCGGTGCTGCTGACCTACGAAATAGGGTGCTTTGGGGCTTCGCGGGCGATCGCCCGTTTGGGCAGTGCCCTGCTGATGCTCATGGTGCTTTGGGTGCAGTATGCCCGTCTGGCGACCCAGGACATGCTGTTGGTGGCTGTAGAACTGCTGGGCATCTGGGCCCTCATCCAGGGGCTGCGGGCTTCTCCGCGCTGGGGGGTGCTGGCGGGGAGTTGCCTGGGTTTGGGCTTTTTGGTTAAGGGTTTTATGATTGCCCTCTATCCTCTGGCCCTCGCGCCCTTTCTCTGGCACCATCGACGGCGTTGGCATTACGGTTGGCTGGGCCTGGGCGGAGTTCTTGGCGCTTTGCCAGTGGTGGCGTGGCTGGGGTTGAGCGTGGGCACCTATGGAGCACTGCCCCTGACCCAGCTTTTTGGTAAGTTGCTCTACTTGCAGGAAACCGCCACCTATGATCGCGGTTGGTTTTACTATCTCTGGAACATTCCCGCCAATGGCGCCCCATGGGTGCTGCTGAGTTTTTTTGGCGCTTGGCTGGTCGCACGCACGCCCACCATGGATAGAGCCCTGTTGTGGGTGGGGTATCCCCTAGTGTTTCTGGTGCTGCTGAGTGGGTTTCGCACGCGCACACCCTACTATGCCCTGCAGATGCTGCCGTTTTTGGCTCTGTTGGCGGCGGTAGCCCTAGAGCACGCTCCTTGGCACAGGTTCTGGCGCTGGGGCGCCCTAGGGCTTGGGGGCCTTTTGGTGCTAGCGGCGGTTATAGTCCCCTGGGTCGCCCCTAGTCCGGAAGTTCTGTTCTACCTTCCCCTGGCGGTGGTTTTGGGCGGTGGCTGGCTGGTCTGCCTGGGGCGCGGTATGGGTATGGGGCGACTCCTGGGGCCGCCGTGGCTGGCGATCGCCCTTAGTGGTTGCCTTGGGCTTTGGGATGACTACAGCCGTGATTTCCGCCAACAATGGCAACGGGCCCCCATTCCCCAAGCTCCCCTGAATCTGGTGCTGCCGTCCCAGGAACTTTCGGGGGACGCCCACAAAACCTGGGTGCTGCTGAGTTTCTATGCCCCCCAACTGGGGCGGGCCGTGCCGACCGTGCCGCCGCCCCAACCGCTGACCTACGTCTGGCTGCCACCGGATCGGGAGGTGCCTCCAGGCTGGCGACCCCTAGCCCGCATTGGGGCCTGGCAGCTTGTGGAGGGGGTCGCGCTGACCCAGAACGCGGACGAGGTGCCCGGGCTCGTCAAAGAGTAGCTGCCGGCAAAAGCGGGCGAACTGGAACCGCGATCGCGCTTGGCCAAAGGCGTAGCGGTGGGCTGCCACCATAGCTTGGGGGCTAAACCTCTGGCGTCGTTCCTGCCCAAGCTGCACGAGACGCTGGCGAAGGAAGGGTTCAGTTAGCACCTGGGCGATCGCTCGGGCCAAATCCAGGGGGTCGTGGGGATCGAACCACAGGGCGGCGGTGTCGGCCACTTCCACAAGGGCGGGAATGGAGGCGGCAACAATGGGACAATCCGCGGCCATGGACTCTAGCAACGGCAACCCAAAGCCTTCGTAGAGGGAGGGAACCACCAGGGCCAGGGCATGGCGGTACAAAAACTGTAGCTCGGCCGCCGGACAATACCCCAGCAGGTGGACGTGATCAGCGAGGTGGTGCCGGGCAATGGCATCGGCAAAGGGGAGGTGGGCCCCGGTGAGCACCACATCCACTGGGAGTCCCTGGTGGTGCAGGCGTTGCAGCGCCGGCCACAGGCAGGCGTGGTTTTTGTGGGGCCAGCCATTGGCGGGATAGAGCACAAAGGGGCGCTCCGGCAGG
>DBAX01000100.1 GCA_002291895.1 Cyanobacteria bacterium UBA999 | reverse complement strand
GGGGCGGGCGATCGCAGTTGCCGCACCAACCAAAAAATGCTGGAACCAAAGGCCAGGCAAAGTCCCAAAGCCAATACCCACAGCAGTGGCTTGGGGACAGATCGCGCTGGCGCTGTCCAGGGTTCTGTGGCAATCTCGGCAGTTGGCTGGCAGCGTGTAAGCACGTTGCGGTACAAAATTTCCGTCGGTTCATCATCGAGAATCTGGGCAATGGACTGGAACACAGGAGAACTGCTGGGTTCTTCAAAATCCTGTTGCCGAAAAATCAGGTTTTTGTTGTCCTCGTGGAACTGGTGCCACAGATCGGGTTTGGTGGCGATCGCCCGTAACGACAGGCAAATGACATCAAAGGAAAATTCATCGACATCGGGGTCGAAATCCTGGGGCGATCGCTGGGGTAATTGGTAGTTGGGGTGCCCCAGTTCTGTCGGCGGCATCCCCTTAAGGTAGGGAACGTACATACCGTCGTAGTCCACCAGCTTCAGTAGCCCGGTGTGGGTGACCATGATGTTGCCGTGCTGCAAATCCCCGTGGGCAATGCCCAAGTGCTGCATCGACTGCTGAATCAGGCGCAGTTGCTTTTCTAGGCGGTTGAGGGTTTCGGGTTCGTAGAGATGGGCATCGATGAAGCGATCCAACTCCAAGCCGTCCACCCATTCCATTTTGACAACCGGATACCAGCGCCCCTTAACCAGAATGCCCTGCTCGAGGAACTCAAAGGGGACTAAGTAGGATGGGCGGTGGGCCGACAGGCAGGCACTAATAGCCGCGTAGCGCTCCTCGATATCTGGCGGCGGTACCCGGGTAAAGCAGCGAACGGCCCAAACCTGTTCTTCGGTACGGCACTGATAGACCGTGGCAAAATTTCCAGACCACAGCAGTAATCGCCGACCCTTACGGGCAGGCTGCGATCGCCGCAAGTCGGAGTCGGTGAAACAGACAGTGGGGTTCTGAGCGGCGGTCGTAAATTCAATATTTAGCGGCCAATGAATGGTTGGTGCTGCCATTCGCTCACTTCCACGTCCGTAGGGATAAGTGCAGTGTAGCCCACTTTATGGGGCTGAGAAACCACAGAAAACCAGCCCATGCCAGCCATTGCCATCAAACGCCATGGTCCCGCGGCTGGGGCACCTTGGCAGGCATCTGCGTGCCAAAGGACGATGTGCGATCGCCACTGAGACGGCGATGGGGCAACTCCGCATCCGCGAGTAAAGCCGCAATGTTCTCTTCCATAACCTGCTTCGGGATCTGACCCACGGCATCGCCCACCACTTGGTGCTGACGGTTGAGAAATAAAAAGCGGGGAATCCCGTCCACTTCGTAGGTGCGGATTTCTGGCAGCCAACGGTTGTTGTCCACATTGAGCATGACATAGCTGAGGCGATCGCCGTAGGTAGCCTGCAACTCCGCCGTATCCGCCGCCATTGCCTGGCAAACGGTACACCAATCGGCGTAGAACTCAACAATCGCCGCCCGATCCTGCCCCAGGGCCTGTTCTAGGGGCACCGCCCGCTCAGCCACCTGGCGCAGCGAAGGTGTTTGGTGCTTTACGGCCCAAACCAACGCCAAGATCAGCCCCACAAGGGCGATCGCCACGACTCCGTTCCGCCACGAGGGGGATGTTGCTGCCATACCTATCTCTACCTATGCCACAACCTGCGCTTCCATCATGCCACCACTTCCACCCTAGCGGAGGCTGGAAACCAGCAACTCGCGGCCTCTGTTTCTACAATAGAAGCACCCTGAAGCACCGCCATGAAAGAACTTTTTTTCGCCCTTTCCCTAATCCCCTACCTTTTGTTTCTGTGGTATGCCCACCGCTCCCAGCGCCTGCCGCGCCTGGCCCTTGCGGGTTTTGCCTTTACCTTAGTTTTTGTCGCTGCCACCATTCCTGCGGGTATCTACGCCCTACAGCACTACGGCACCACCTTAGCCAATGTGGACTGGTTGCATGGAGCGGCCGAGTCTTTGCTAACGATCGCCAATATTTTGGTGGTTGTCGGTTTTGCTTCCAGCGGAGATAGCCAGAACAGCAAATCGCTATGATAGACCACAGGCACACGGCAAAGGCGCATTTCTGAGGTGGTATGGGGCAACGGATGACCGGTTGGATTCTTGGGTGGCTGCTGGCGCTCCTCCTGTGGGCTCCACCAGCGACCAGTGCCGTCACCGACTACACGGCGGAGCAACACTACGTCGGGGAGGTGTGGCACATCGTGCACCGCTCCTACGTGGATCCAACATTCAACAATCAAAATTGGTTTAAGGTGCGGCGGCAGTACGTCAACCGTCGCTACCAGAGCCGAGAGGAAACCTACGCCGCGGTGCGGGAGATGCTGGCGAGCTTAGATGACCCCTTCACCCGCCTTTTGGATCCGGAGCAGTATGCCGCAATCCAGACCAGCACCTCGGGAGAACTGACGGGCGTGGGGCTGCAAATTGCGATCGACATCACCAACGGGCAGGTTTTGGTGGTTGCGCCCGTGGAGGGCTCACCTGCCGATCGCGCGGGGATTTTGCCCCTTGATCGCATTGTGGAAATCGACCATGCAGCCACCGCTGGCATGACCCTTGATCAGTGCGCCGAACGCCTGCGGGGGGTCGCGGGCTCGGAGGTTTTAATCCGGATCGAGCGGGAGGGTGCATCTACGCCCCAGCAGTTGGAATTCCTAATTCGCCGCGATCGCATCACCGTCAATCCCGTTTCCTACCGACTGAACGAACAGGATGGGCACCGGATCGCCTACATTCGGCTGTCCCAATTCAACGGCAATGCGGTCACCGATATGGCCGAAGCCCTCAAAACCCTTGAAGCCCAGGGTGCCGATCGCTACATCCTCGACCTGCGGGGCAACCCCGGCGGGCTCTTTGATGCGGGATTGGCGATCGCCCGGATGTGGTTGGATGACGGGGTGCTGGTGCACACCGCCGATCGCCAAGGGCTCCAGGAATCCTACACCGCCGACCACACCGCTCTTACCCAGGATCCCCTGATCGTGCTGACCAATGGCGGCACGGCCAGCTCCAGCGAAATTTTGGGGGGGGCTTTACAGGACAACCACCGCGCCCTGCTCGTGGGCACCCGCACCTTTGGTAAGGGGCTGATCCAGTCCCTCCACGCCATGCCCGATGGCTCGGGCGTCATCGTGACCGTCGCGCGCTACGAAACCCCCGCCCACCACGACATCAACCGCCGGGGCATCACCCCCGATCGCGAAGTCCGGCTGCCCGCCCCCCTGACCCGGGCCCAGTTGGGCACCCCGGAAGACGCCCAGTATCAAGCTGCCCTTACCCTTTTGGCGGAGACCCCCACGGAGACCCAATCATGACTGCGATCGCCTTTCTCGGACTTGGCACCATGGGCAGCGCCATGGCCTGCAACCTACAGCGGGCAGGGCACCACGTGCTCGGCTGGAATCGTACCGGCGATCGCCCTTCCGTGCAGGAGTTTGTTGCCCAGGGCGGGACAGTGGTGGGAGAACTGGGGGAAGCCGTTGCCGCCGCCACCTGCGTGATCACCTGTTTAGCCGACGCGCCCGATGTTGCCGCCGTACTCCTCGGCCCCGGAGGCGTTGCCGACTGGGCTGCCCCCCACACCCTGATCGTCGATACCAGCACCATCGGAGTCATTGCCGCCCGGGAAATCGGCCAGGTACTCGAAGCGCGATCGCTGCGGTTTTTAGACGCCCCCATCTCCGGCGGTGACGTGGGTGCCCGCCACGGCAGCCTGACCTTTATGGTGGGGGGCAGCGCCCCAGACTACAATGCCGCCGTCCCCATTCTGGAAGCCATGGGTAAAACAATTCGCCACTGCGGGCCCATGGGCAACGGTCAGGCCATGAAACTCTGCAATCAGACCCTGGCTGCCCTGCACATGGTGGCCGTCTGCGAAGCCCTCCGCCTCGCCGCCCAATTTGACCTCGATCCCCAACTGATGGTGGATGTCTGCGGCAGTGGTGCCGCCGCCTCCTGGATGCTCAGCCACCTGGGAATGAAAGCTGCCCACCAGGACTTTGCGCCGGGTTTTATGATCCAGCACATGCAAAAGGATCTGCGGCACATCCAAGCCAGCATGGCCGTGGCGGGGGAAATGCTCCCCGGAGTGAACTTGGCGACGACCCTGTTCGCCCAGGTGTTTGACCCCAGCCTGGGCACCCAGGCCCTGATTCGTGCCTATCCCTATGAACCCACCCCATAGCGGTTTCCATGGAGCGGGCAGCGGCGGTCGGCAGCGCTTCTTTGAGGGTTGGTTCTATCGCATCTCCCTCCCTGACCAGGGCGCGTCCTTTGCCCTGATGCAGAGCATCGACGACCCCCAGGGCGGCACGCCCTATGCTGGCGGCATGGTGCAGGTGCTGGGCCCGGGCGATCGCCCAGCGTGGCGCACCCTTCCCGACGTCCGCACCTTCTATGCCGATACTGCGCGCCTGCACTACGGCCACGGGGGCCATGGCACCCACTACCACGTGTGGGGCGATCGCCATTGGGGGCAGATACGGGATCCGGCGTCTTCCTTTGCCTGCCAGTGGACGTTTCACCTCACCCCCATCCACACCTGGGGGCGCAACCAGCCCACGATGGGCGCCCTGTCCTATTTGCCGGTATTCGAGCCCGGTTGGCAAATCCTCATGGCCCACGGCTGGGCCAACGGCTGGGTGCTGTGGCAAGGTCAGCGCTACGACCTAATCCACGCGCCGGCCTATGCTGAAAAGAACTGGGGCCGCTCGTTCCCCCAGCGCTGGTTTTGGCTCCAGTGCAATGCCTTTGCCGATCGCCCCCACCTGAGCATCACCGCCGCCGGGGGGCTGCGATCGCACCTCGGGCGCACCAGCCTTGTGGCCATGGTCAGCCTCCACGATGGGCAGCACTTTATTCCCTTCACCCCCGACAACAGCCAGATCTACTGCCACATTCAGCCCTGGGGTGGCTGGCACATCGCCGCCTTTTCCCCCAGTCACAGCCTGGAGCTGCGGGGCAGCACCACCAACCCCGGCGGCCGTCTCCTGGTACCCACCGCCGAGGGGCTGCGCTTTCTGGGGCGGGAAACGGGCACCGGCACCCTGCACGTCACCTGGGAGGATGCCCGCTCCTACCACAGCGCCACCAGTTCCCTAGCGGCCCTCGAAGTAGGGGGCCCCGGATGGGAAGAACCCTGGCAGTTTCGCTCCGCCAGCCTCTGAGGAAAGCTGCCCCACGTCCCCGGAACCGGTCAACGGGCAGCGGCAACCGCAGCCCCGCCCCGAGGATCGGCCTAACCTGGGTCAGGCATAAGGAAAACCCGATCTGAAGCGACAAACCTATAAGCTGGAATAATAGAAAGCCACCCCGGAGTCCTTCCCTTCTGCCCTTCTCCGGTTCCCGGGTGCCCTACTTCAGCAGCGGGTCGTGCTGGGCTAGGAGTTTTTCGATCTTGGCTTCGTCGATGCGGGAGACAATTTTGCTGGCTTCGTGGTTGTCGCGGACGGTTTTCGAAAGCGTAAAAGCAGAAGTTGTGGCATAGAGAAACGTGACCCCTAACTGGGCCCTCACCCAGGAATCGACCGGGGCGTAGGCAATGCTGAACCCGGCGGCGGCAAAGGAAACGACAAAGGAGGCCCAAACTTGCATTACCCAGGCATTGGTATCCTTAGGACGGATTGGCATACGGTTCATGGGACTTGTGGAACGCTACGGTTTTACTATAGGCACCGGCCCACCTGCCGTGGGCTGCCCCTAGACCACTAGGGCGACTGGCACACTTTTACCATCCATGGGGAGAAATCCATGGGGGATAATATTGGGGATTCTTTGCAATGAAAGGCTATGGATAACAATTTGGCGATCGCCTATTTGGGCGCTCTGGTGGGGTTGCTGACCGTTCTCGGAGGGTTGGTACTGCGGCAAGTCTTCAAAAGTCGGCAGGATGAGTCCGTAATCAGCAAGCTCCAACCCAAGCTCCAAAACGCCAAGGGCACACCTCAGGAACACTACGCCCTAGGCAGCACCTACCTGCGTAAGAAAATCTATGTCCGGGCGATCGCCGAATTCCAAAAAGCCCTCAAAACCGAAGAAGCCCCCTTTCCCGAACTCTACAACGCCCTCGGCTACGCCTATTTCGCCCAGGAGCAGTACGACCTAGCCATCAAGCACTACCGCGCTGCCCTAGAGTTGCAGCCCACCTACGGCATTGCCATGAACAACCTGGCCCACGCCTACGAGAAAAAGAAGCTCATTCCCCAGGCGATCGCCCAGTACGACCAGGTACTGCAGTTGGAGCCCAGCAACAAAACGGCCCGGCAGCGCCTCGCATCCCTCTCTAAGCGCCTGCCCCGCCCGGCGGCACCGGGAACTGATAAAATGTAGCCCCAAACCCAAAGGAGTTGAGGAGCAGCGCCCAATGATGCGATCCCTACCTTCCCTGCTTTGCCTTAGTGCAGGCCTTGGCGTCACCCTGCCCGCCGCCGCCCTAGTGCCCGGGGTCTATCGGGATGGCCCCCGGCAAATCATCCTTGCCCGCCGGGGCAACCAGTGGTGCTACCAGGGTAGCTCCCGCAATGGCACCCGCACCGCCACCATTTTGTATCGCCCCGCCGCCAAGGTACAGCGCATCTACGGTTGGCACGACGATCCCAACACCCAGGGCCTCGTCCTCGAGCAGCGCACCCCCACCACCCTAGCCTTCGGTGGCATCACCTATCCCCTAACCGCAGATCGGGTGCCCATTACCGGCGACCTGCAGCAATGCCTGAGTAGCTCCAAGCCTTTCCTCAGATTTCTTCCGCCGTAGCCAACTCCGGATAGCCGGCCTCCCTCAGGGCGCGATCGCGAATCCGGCAGGCATCGCAGACACCGCAGGGCTGGGGCAGCCCCTGATAGCAGGAATAGGTCAGGGCAATGGGCACCCCTAGGCGCACTGCCCGGTGCACGATCTCCACCTTAGAATCCTGAATCAGCGGAGCCACAAGGCGCGGTGCCCGGCCCTCAATCCCCGCCCGCGAGGCCAGTTCCGCCAAGCGCTGGTAGGCTGCCAAATATTCTGGACGACAGTCGGGATAGCCGGAGTAGTCCACAGCGTTGATGCCCAGGTAAATTGCGGTGGCGTTTTGAGCTTCTGCCAAGGAGAGGGCGATCGCCAGAAAAACCGTATTCCGCCCCGGCACGTAGGTACTGGGAATAGCATGGGGATTAACCCCCGCCACCGGCACCGGCTCAGTAAGATCGGTCAGGGCCGAGCCCCCCCACTGGGACAAATCCACCGCCACCCGATAGGTGTGGCGCAGGTGGTAGTGGGCAATCAGGCGATCTACGGATTCCAGTTCCCGGCTATGGCGCTGCCCGTAGGCAAAGGACAGGGTCACGGGCTCCATTCCATCGGCGATCGCCTGGGCCAGTACGGTCGCCGAGTCAAGCCCCCCCGACAGCAGCACCACGGCTTTTTGTGCCATTAGACGACCTGTTCACCACCGACACTGGCAGCGGTCTCCGCCACGGCATAGACCATCTGCACGTTGGGGGCCAGGGCGATCACATCACCATGCTTGAGGTCGTAGGAAGAAACTTTATTTTGGTGGTTGATCACCACCCCATTGACGCTGGGTTTTCCCGATAGGTCGCCATCAATGATGCGGTACGAATGCTGCCCATGCTCCGCAGGCACCCGCAGCAGAATGGCATGGTGGCGGGAGACAAATCGGGAATAAAGCTGAATATTGTTGTCCACATCCCGCCCAATCGTGTACTTCAGTCCGTCTAGGGGAATTTTGCGCATGCCCTTGGCATCGGTAATTTGCAGGATGTGATTAACGTTCGCCTCACTCATTCATGCACCTGTACACTTAGTCTGCTTTCCCATTGCTATTGCTGCGGTCAGTATTACTTTACCCTAAGGCGACTCGAATCCTGCGGTTGCGGTGCCATAATGTATGAGCATTTGGAGCAGACGACGCATCAGACCCATTGAGGAGCTATCGCCTTGGATTACAGCGACGTTCGACGTTCTTGGCAGCAATTGACGGCGCGGCTGGGTACGGCCCAGCACTACCTTTGACCTGCCTGCCCTCAACGCTAAAATCAGCGACCTAGAGCAGGTCACTGCCCAGCCAGACTTTTGGCAAGCCCCCACCCTAGCCCAAGCCACCCTGCGGGAGCTCGATGCCCTTAAAGCCCACGGCCAGAAATTTGGGGAATGGCAGCAAATGCTGGAAAACCTTGGGGCGATCGCCGAATTGCTGGAGCTAGAGCCGGACGATTCCCTCACCGCCGAGGCTGCCCAAATTATCACGCACGTCCAGTCCGGCCTCGATCAGTGGGATCTTGAGCAATTACTTTCGGGGGAATATGACGATCGCCCGGCCCTGCTGACCATCAATGCTGGGGCGGGGGGAACCGATGCCCAGGACTGGGCCGAAATGTTGCTACGGATGTACACCCGTTTCTGCGAACAGCGGGGCTATAAAGCAGAGCTTTCGGACCTGTCGGAGGGAGAGGAAGCTGGGATCAAATCGGCTACGCTGCTGATCCATGGGCGGTATGCCTACGGGTACCTAGCGCCGGAGAAGGGCACCCACCGGTTGGTGCGAATTTCTCCTTTCAACGCTAACGACAAACGCCAAACGAGCTTTGCGGGGGTGGAAGTCATGCCCCTGCTCGATGAGGATGTCAGCCTGGAGCTCGACCCCAAAGAACTGGAAATCACCACGACCCGCTCAGGCGGCAAGGGGGGGCAAAACGTCAACAAGGTGGAAACTGCGGTGCGGGTTACCCATCTGCCGACGGGGATTTCCGTGCGGTGCACCCAGGAGCGATCGCAACTGCAAAACAAAGAAAAAGCATTGCAACTGCTCAAAACCAAACTCCTAGTGATCGCCAAGGAGCAACGGGCCCAGCAGATTGCCGATATTCGGGGCGACATTGTAGAAGCCGCATGGGGCAACCAGATCCGCAACTATGTGTTCCATCCCTACCAATTGGTCAAGGATCTGCGCACGGGCACCGAGTCTACGGATGTGCAGCGGGTGATGAATGGGGATTTGGAACCCTTCATCGAGTCCTATCTGCGGCAACAAAACCAGGTAGTCTGAGTCAATGACCCCGTCGGTTTGGAGTTTCGCATGGCGATGTCGATGAGAATAATGCCTCTAGTGGCGGTGCTGTGCCTCGCTTGGGAGCCCGTTCTTGCCCAAGCCTCAAGTGCATTCAGTGACGATCAACTCAACCGCTATGTCCAGGCTACAAGCGTGATTGAGCGTCGGCGCGAGGATGTGCTTCGCCGGGCAAAGCGCCACGGGGGATGGCGGGATGTGGTGCAACTGGCTGAAGTTCGTGGCGTGAATGTTTGCGACCTAGACCAGCGAGAGCAGCCCAAATTTTTGCAAGATCTCTGCTCCGAGCTGATTACCTATTCCGAGCAGGAGCTGCGCCGTCTCAATTTGAGCAATCGCGAGTTCAATCGCATGACCCAGGCAATTCAGCGGGATCCCCAGTTGCGGGAAGTGATTCAAAACCGCTTCATCCAACTGCGCGATCGCCGCTAGGTACCCCTCAACCAACTTTCTTGCCAGAAACCAGGGGCTGTGCTAGCATCCCGCCCATCTTCATCTTGCAGCAAATCACACAAAGGGGCGATCGCCATGGAACGCAATCACACACATTCTTACGGATGGCTCGGGGCTATGGGTTTGGGCTTGGCTGCCGGACTCTGGTCGCTGCCCAGCCTAGGACAACCGGCCTACGGTAGCTACTTGGGGGTGGGGGCTAGCTTTGGGTTGACCAGCGGCAACACCTCCGTGGGCGAAGTTTCCCGCACATCGGGCTTGCTAGCGGGACGCTACAAGTTTTTAGAGATTCCCATTTCCCTGCGAACCCAGATTTTAATTGGCACGAGTACGGCAGTGGTGCCGACCGTTTCCTTCGACTTTCCCCTCAATTTTGATACCGACCTTTACATCGGCGCGGGCGTCGCCCTGTCAAATACCCAGGAAACCACGCCCGTGGGGAACCGCAACAGTTTTGTGATTCAGCCAGGAATTGACTACACGGTGCCGAATTCCAACTTGGTGCTGTTCGGTAACATCATTTTTGCTTTTGATGCCTATCGCAACTCCTCGGGTGCGTCGGCCACCTCGTTGCAAACTGGTTTGGGCTTCCGGTTTTAGTGCCCATGCCGGAAACCTTGTGGGCGGTGTACCCCGGCAGCTTCGACCCGGTTACCTTTGGGCATTTGGATATCATTCACCGCGCCAGTCAGCTGTTTGATGGGGTGCTGGTGACCGTGATGACCAACCCGAGCAAGCAGCCCCTCTTTTCTTTGGAGCAGCGCATGGCCCAATTGCGGATGGTCACAGCCGATCTGCCCAATGTGTGCGTCGATGGCTTTGTGGGCTTGACAGTGGATTACGCCCGGCTGAAGGGGGCGAGGGTGCTGATTCGGGGACTGCGGGCGATCTCGGACTTTGAGTTGGAACTACAGATGGCCCATACCAACAAGACGCTCGCCGCGGAATTGGAGACGTGCTTTTTGGCAACCTCCAACGAATACAGCTTCTTGAGTAGCAGCGTGGTCAAGCAAATTGCCCGTTTCGGCGGCCCCGTGGATCATCTGGTACCCCAGGCGATCGCCGCAGAACTTAGGGGCGTGTTTCCGCAGTCCCCGAACCCCGAAAAATCGTAATCGGGCGCAGGGGGTCGCCAATGAGTCCGGTGGGGGCAGTGCTGCTGCCAGGAAGCACGTTGGTCGGTTCACCTTCACCTTCGACGCCAATAAATACGCTGCGCAGGCGATCCTCCCGCTGGCGGGGACTGGGTTCAAAAAGCGGCACGGTGGGGGCTATGGGCTGGCCCGCAGCCGGGCGCAGGGTGTCAGCATCGCCGGGCCGGGGACGGGGTTGGGCGCTGAGGGAATGGGGCAAAATAACCAGCATCCCCCCGAAGCAGAGGAGCGTGAGGTGGGGAACTAGGGCTTTGAGCATAGTTTTGACCCAGTGGGCAGTAGGGGTGCGCTAGGGGCAGTCTAGCACTTTTGCCTCGCCACGGAGCTAGGGGGTCGGCAAGGGGATCTGGGAATTGAGGCGATAGCTCAGCAGCACCTTTTGGAAGTTATCCCGCAGGCTGGGCATTTGCTCGGCAATGCCGCCGACAACCAGCAGGGTGGTTTTGGCGTCATCGCGGGACAGGAAACTATGCCCCTGGATGCGGACGGCGGGCTCAGCTTGATTGTCTTCATAGCCCCAAAGGATTTGCAAACTGCCATCGGGTTGGGGAATGGGGCTTTCGAGGACAAAACCGGGGCGATCGCCAAACTTTTCCCGAACGCTTTGTTCCAGCTCTGCCGCTAGGGTGGCAGCATCCGGGGCAGGGGGGAAAATCTGCACCGCAATGAGGGCATTGCCACTGGGGTCGAGCCACGTGAGGGCGACCCGGTCGGCGCTGGAGGTGTCCTTCACTTCCCAACCCTGGGGCACCTGAAGCTCAAAAAGTCCGGTCGGGTGCTTGTAGGGAACCAGGGCGGTAATTTTGGCGCGACGAAATTCGGCGGCATTATTGGGAGAGGTGCGGGACTCCTTAGGTTGGGCCAGGCTTTTGGCGGGGGGCTTGACCACC
>DBAX01000056.1:1052-12211 GCA_002291895.1 Cyanobacteria bacterium UBA999 | reverse complement strand
ACATCCAATACCCAAATTCCCACCACCATCCCCGCCACCCCCGCTAGCAGGGACAGGGCCACGCCCTCCCCGGTGCTGCCAGCGACGACCCGGTAGAGAATGCCCAGCAGCAATCCCGATCGCGTCAGGGGTTCGGGCAAGGTGAGGGTATCGAGGTCAATTAGGGCCAGGGCCAGCAGCCAGGCGGCAAAGGCACCGTAGAAGGGCAGCACGATCAACGGTGCGGAGGTACTAAACTGAAGGGTGATCGCGCCAAAAAGCACCGCTGTCAGGGCTTCCACCGCCGGATAGCGCCAGGCGATCGGGGCATGGCAGTAGCGGCACCGCCCCCGCAGCAGGAACCACCCCAGCACGGGGACGTTATCCCAAGGGGCGAGTTGTCGCAGGCAGTGGGGGCAGCGGGACGGGGGATAAAGTACGGACAGACCGGCAGGAATGCGATAGACCACCACATTCAGGAAGCTGCCAATGCAGGCACCGCCCACGGCCGCCAATAGGAGCACACCCCACAATTCCATAGACGTTGAACCCCCTCGCTTTTTGACTTTAGGACAGAGTAGGCGTCACCCCACGGCCGGTTGGTGGCAGGTGATGCAGTGGAAGGCCCCGCCGCCCTGGAGAATGTGTTTGGCCATCAAACCAATAACCTGGCGATCGGGAAAGCAAGGGGCGATCGCCCGCAGGGCATGTTCATCCTGATCGGAGCCATAGAGGGGTACGATCACGCGGCCGTTAGCAATGTAGAAATTGAGATAGCTGGCGGGCATGATCTGGCCGTCGGAATCCAGCACGGTGCCGGGGGAGGGAACGGGCACCACTTTAAGGGGCGTGCCGCTGGCGTCGGTCATGGTTTCTAGCTGCCGTTGGATCTCGCCAAGCACGCGGAAATTGGGGTCGTCGGAACGGGTGGGGGTCATGCAGGCAACCCGGTGGGGGGCGACAAAGCGGGCGATGGTATCGATGTGCCCGTCGGTGTGGTCATTGGCCAGCCCTTCATCCAGCCACAGGATTTTTTCCATACCCAGGGCTTCCATCAAACCCGTGGCGATCGCCGCTTCATCCATGGTGGGATTGCGGTTGGGGTTGAGCAAGCACTGCCGGGTGGTCAGACAGGTGCCCTGCCCATCGACTTCGACAGCACCGCCTTCCAGTACCCAGGGGAAACGGAAGGCTTCAAATCCCTGATCCTCCTGCAAAAAGTTTGTTACCCGCTCGCTGACTAAGTCGTCGTGGTCGAGGAGGTATTTGTGCCCCCAGCCGTTCCAGGCAAAGGTGAGGGCAGCAACGCGGGGTTCGCTGCGGTGCTGGGCAAAGAGGGGGGCGATGTCCCGCATCCAGATGTCGCCAAAGGGAATGTGGTGGAGCCGTACGGGCAAACCGGCAAAGGCGGTTGCGGCCATCTGGGCGATCGCATCGTTGGGCACCAGCAACTCCACGGGTTCCGTAACGGCGATCGCCCGTACCAAACTGATAAATTCCCTTTGGGTTGCCGCTAGTGCTTCTCCCCAGAGGTCGCCATGGCTGGGAAAGGCGAGCCAACAGGCTTGGTGGGGCATGGTTTCGGCGGGCACAGAGAAGCCGGCTCGGCGGGGTGATAGGGGTGGCATGGGCTAAGTCCCTGGGGTGTGGCCGATGGACGTAATGAGTTCCCGGACGCGATCGGCAGACAGGTTGGTGTCGATGGTTAGTTCCTTAGTGGTCGCATCACCCTGCACGCGGGCTTGGGCATCGGCTTTGACGATCGCCTTGGTAATCGCTTCAATACAGCCATCACAGGCAATGGTGGGCACAGAAAGCAACATGGGGACACCGGATAAACATCAAAATTGCTCCCGATCATACCAACTCACGGGGACTCCGCTCTGAGATCCACCCAGGGGTAGAGGGTGCCGGTGGCCCCAAAGGGTTGCGGGCCGCCCATCTCCTGGAGGTGCATTAGGGCCCGTAGATCTCGGGGAATCACCTGGGGGTCAATAAACAGCACCTTGGCGTTGGCACTTTGGGCGATCGCCCCGGTGGTTTCCAAGTACTTTTGGGCTAACAGAAACTGCAAAGCCTCCCGGCCGTGGGGGTGTTTGGCCAGGGTGTCGGCAATTTTGGCGATCGCCTCGGTGGTGGTTTCCACTTCTAGCATTCGCGCCTGGTATTCTGCTTGGGCGACCAGTTCCCGCGATCGTGCCGTGGCCCTGGCCCGATTGATCTCCGCCTCCTGCTCCCCCTCCGAGCGCAGCTTGGTGGCCCGGCTGTCAATTTCGGCCACTTTCTGCCGCTCCATGGACTGTTGCAGGGATTCTGGGATCCCCACATCCCCCAGTTCTACCCGCCGCAGCACCAATCCCCAGCCCTGGGTCACGGCTTGCAACTCCCGCAAAATCTCGTCGTTGATGACCTGCTGGGAGGTAAGCACGGTATCGAGATTGAGCTTGCCAATCTGGGTTTGAATTTGGGTTTCCAGGGACTCCTGCAGCAACTGCGCGCCGTTGAGAACTCCGTAGTGGAACTGGCGGCTATCCACCACCTTCCAGTAAAGGGCGCCGCCCACCTGCACGGTTACGGCATCCGTTGTGGTGCAGGGCTTGGGGCCGATTTCCACAATTTGCTCCGCCAGAGGCTGTTCGTAGACGATACGATCCACCCCAGGAATAATAATGTTCATGCCGGGGGGCAGGGTGGCTTGGTATTTGCCCAACCGCTGCACAAGGGCTTCGCGCCCCTCTTCGACAATGCACAGCGATCGCCTTAGGAGCAGGGCTCCAGCCAAAACCGCCATAAGCGCACCGCCGAGCAGGGGGTTCATTGCACGGTCAGCTCCTCGGGGGACAGGTGCACCCGAAACTTGCCCTCAAAGACCACAACTACAGGGTAGTTGGGGCTGATCGTGCGTCCATGCCAGTCGGCGATCACTTCCACTACCTCCCCTTCCATGCCCTCAATGTTGAAGGACTGACCCCGGTGGGCTGGATGGTGAAACACCTTCACCGCAGTCGTCACACATACGCGATCGCCCACTTGCACGCCAACATTCCCCTCTGTCATAGATTTCTATAAGTACGCTCATTAATCCCCTAATCATAGGTTCAAATATAGGTTCAAATAACCGAGCTTGGGGATTCTTGGTCGGTTTAACCAACGGTGCGGAGCCGAGGAACTGCCAGAATCCGGCAGCAAGCGTCTAGTATGGTAGAGCAGTTTTGCTTATCCCATCCCCCAAACCTCTTAAACCCATTGCCCCATCCGCTGAGTTACCCCTATGACCCAAGCCCTGCCCCGACCCTCCTCTGAGCTTTTGGCCCCCCACCATCGCCCCGATGCCCGCGGTCGCTTCGGCATTTTCGGCGGGCAGTACGTCCCCGAAACCCTCATGAGTGCCCTTGGGGAGCTGGAAACGGCCTTTCATCACTACCAATCCGATCCCCAGTTCCAGTCCGAGCTTGCCGCCCACCTGCGGGACTTTGTCGGCCGGCCCAACCCCCTTTACTTCGCGGAGCGCCTTTCCCAGCACTACGGCACCGCCGAAATTTATCTCAAGCGGGAAGACCTCAACCACACGGGGGCCCACAAAATCAACAATGCCCTAGGTCAGGTGCTCCTGGCGCTGCGGATGGGCAAAAAACGCATCATTGCCGAGACGGGAGCCGGTCAGCATGGTGTGGCAACGGCAACAGTCTGCGCCCGCTTTGGCTTGGATTGCGTCATCTACATGGGCAAGCATGACATGGAGCGTCAAGCCTTGAATGTCTTTCGGATGCGGCTTCTTGGCGCAACGGTGGCGGAGGTGTCGGCGGGTACGGGTACGCTCAAGGATGCCACATCCGAGGCTATTCGCGATTGGGTAACCAACGTGGAGACCACCCATTATATCCTCGGTTCCGTCGCCGGCCCCCACCCCTATCCCATGATCGTGCGGGAATTCCATGGGGTCATCGGTCGAGAAACCCGCTGGCAGTGTCAAGAAAAATGGGGCGGGCTGCCGGACTTGCTCCTAGCTTGCGTGGGCGGTGGCTCCAATGCCATGGGACTGTTCCATGAATTTGTGGGCGACACCCAGGTGCGTTTGGTGGGGGTTGAGGCCGCCGGGCGCGGCATTGCCACCGGACAGCATGCGGCTACCCTGACCCAGGGTTCCGTGGGTGTGCTCCACGGGGCGATGAGCTATTTGCTCCAGGATGACGACGGGCAGGTGATTGAACCCCA
The DNA here is from genome assembly GCA_002291895.1 of Cyanobacteria bacterium UBA999. Classification (GTDB taxonomy): domain Bacteria; phylum Cyanobacteriota; class Cyanobacteriia; order Pseudanabaenales; family Pseudanabaenaceae; genus UBA999. The sequence continues at coordinate 8,017 of DBAX01000056.1, read as the reverse complement.
TTCGGTGAGTGCGGGTCTAGATTATCCGGGGGTGGGGCCCGAGCATAGCTATCTTAAGGATATTGGGCGGGCTGAGTACTACAGCGTGACCGATGCGGAAGCCCTTGCGGCTTTTCAGCGGCTGTCCCGCCTGGAGGGAATTATTCCTGCCCTAGAGACTGCCCATGCCATTGCCTACCTGGAAACCCTATGCCCCCAACTGCCTCAGGGGTACCGGGTGGTGATTAACTGCTCCGGCAGGGGAGACAAAGATGTCAATACCGCGATCGCCCATCTCAATCTGTTTTGATAGCACCCAGGGGGATAGCCCCCTAGCGATTACCGAGGAGCGAGATTCGGTACCGCACTTGGTGTGGGCCAATGGGGCTTTTTGTCAGGTGGCTGGGTTGCCCCTAGAGGAGTTGCTCCACAGACCCCACCCCCTGATTGAACCCCATGGAGAACCGCGATCGTGGCACCTAAAGGATGGTGCTGAGCGGTGGTACCGCCAATGCTGGCACAGTACTGCTAGTGAAGATGGCTCTGCCCGGCGGGTTCTGCTTCTGGATGATGTGACGGATCTCGTGACCCAACTCCAGCTTTATCAAGCCGTGGTCACCCACCATCCTGCCATGGTTATTGTGGTCAACGATGCGGGCGCGGTGGAACTCTACAACGACAAGGTGGAGGAAGTTCTAGGCTGGCCCCTAGCGGACATGACCCTAGGGGAAGTCCTCCAAGCGGCCTATCCCCATCCTTCCGATCGAGCGGCTATGGAGCGATCGGTGGGAGAGGCATCGGGCACTTGGCAAAACTTCACCACCCGGGCGGTCGATGGGCGGATGGTAGAGACGTGCTGGGCTAATGTCCACCTCAGTCGCGGGCGGCGCTTGGGTGTCGGGCAGGATGTAACGGCGCAGCAGCAGCAGTGGCGATCGCTCTCTTTATTGCAGCAACTCACCAGTGCCATTCACCACCTCAGCCTCGATGCTGGCAGTAGTTTTTTGTCCCAAACAGCCCAGTTGCTGGGGGAGGCGTTTCTGGTGGATCTGTGCGTGATTCGCCTGTTTACGGAGGTGGGGCTTTGCCCGGTGGCTACCTTTTCGTCGCCGGAAGCAGATGGTGGCTGTGGTTGCCTGATGGCTACGGAGCATCCTTTCTGGCAGGTGCTGCTCGAGCATAACGGGGTCATGGCTATTGATGACGTAACCACATCGCCGTTTTTTCAGGGAGAAGCTAACTCCCCGGGCGCCATTACTTCCCTGATGGCGGTGGCAATTCGCGCCCAGGGGAAGTCCTATGGCATGATCTCCCTCAAATTTTGCCATCACCCCTACCCTTGGCAACCCCAGGAGCAGGAACTTCTTGCAGCGGTAGCTGCCCAGTTGGGGGTGGTGATCGCCCATCGGGAATCATTACGCTACGAACGGCAGTTGGGGCGGGCTCGACTAGACTTCCTGTCCCTGATCAGCCACGAAATCCGCACGCCTATGGGTGGGATCTTGACCATGGCGGATCTGGTCCTAACCACCGCGCTGACCCCTAGCCAGCGGCGGCACCTTCAGGTCATTCGCAGCAGCGGCCAGACCCTGATAGATATCCTGCAGGACATCCTTGATTTGGCCCGCCTAGAGCTTGATGACCTGCCCATGCGCTGTCAGCCCCTAGCCCTGGGGGACTGGTTGGCGGAGTTTCTCGTTCCGTTTCAGCGGGCGGCGCAACTCCAAGGCCTGGGGTTTGAGGTCTTTGTCGATGGGGCCCTGCCCGCCCAGATCACCACCGATCACCACCGCCTGGGGCAAATCCTCGGCAACCTGTTGCACAACGCCCTCAACGCCACCACCCAGGGGCATATCTTGGTACGGGTAGAAGTTCAGGGTTCCGATAGCGTGCTCTTTACTGTGGCCGATACCGGCAGGGGGATACCTCCAACCCAATTGCTGGCGCTCTTTGACCCCCTCAAGTGCGCTTATCCCCTGCGATCGCCGCAGCATTCGGGACTGGGGTTGGCGATCGCCATGAACTTGGCTCAGCGCTTGGGGGGCACCCTGTGGGCCCTGAGTGGCGCTGCCGTTGGCGGCACCCCCCCCGTGGGCTGGCGGCCGCCGGAGCATTTGTTATCTGGGCTACCGGAGGGCAGTGTATTCCAATTTACAATTCACGGGTCTGCCGTTCCTTGCCCGTCCGTGACCGCTGCTGTTACTATGAACTTCCCGCGTGCTCCCCTCGTTCCCCTACGGGTGCTCCTGGCCGAGGACAACGACCTCAATCAAAAAATTGCCCTCATGATGTTGTCGAAATTGCACTGCCATGCCGCAGTGGCCAGCGATGGTTCCAAGGCCCTCGAAGCGCTCAAGCACAATGATTTCGATCTTATTTTGATGGATGTCAATATGCCGGGGATGGATGGACTTGCTGCCACCCGCCAGATTCGGGCTTTGATGGGGAGAACTATTCCCATTGTGGCCGTCACGGCCTCCGCCCTTCCCGAAGACCGCGATCGCTGTTTAGAGGCCGGCATGGATGAAGTGCTCTTTAAGCCCCTACGGATGGAGGAGCTGGCCGCAGTCATTAGCCACTACCAACCCCAACCAACCGCCGCGCCCTCCCCCCGGGAGCCCATGCTGCCCGCCAACCTTGACAGTCAGGCCCTAGAGGAACTCCTAGCGGTAAGCGGTGGCGATCCGGATTTCATTGCCGAGGTGGTTCAAACCTTCTGCAGCGGCACCACCGAACTCCTGGACTCCATGGAGCAGAACTTCCAAAGGCGGGACTATGTCGCCCTAGGGCGCGATGTGCATCGACTCAAGTCCAATAGCAACTCCGTCGGGGCGATCGCCCTGGGAACACTCTGCCGACAATTGGAAGAACTGCTGCTTAGTTCCACCCAAGGAGCGCAGTTCTATCGCCAAGTGCAGCAACTTCTGACCGCCCTCAACCGGGAATTTCCCGTCACCACCCAACTGCTGCAGCGCCACCTATGACCGAAGCCAGGGCCCGGATTCTCATTGTCGATGATGAAAAGATGCTGCGCATGCAACTGCGTCGCGTCATGGAGCAGGCCGGCTACCAAGTGATCGAGGCGGCGGATGGTCAGGAGTGCCTGCACCAGTATCGGAACTTTACGCCGGATATGGTGCTCATGGATGCCATGATGCCCGTTATGGATGGGTTTGATGCCTGTGCCCACATCCAACGCCTACCGGAGCCCTACCATGCCCCCGTGCTGATGATTACGGGACTAGAGGATAAATCCTCCGTGGATCAGGCCTTTGCTGCGGGTGCGACGGACTACATCACCAAGCCGATCCACTGGGCGGTGCTGCTCAAGCGGGTCGCCCGTCTGCTAGAGCAAACCAACCTCTACCGGGATTTGGAGCGGCGGGTGCAGCAGCGGACCAGCCAGTTGCGCGTTGAAGTTGAGGAGCGGAAAAAAGCCGAGCATCGGGTGCGGCAAATGTTAGAGCGAGAACAGGAGGTCAGCGACATGAAGTCCCGGCTGATTAGCACCCTCTCCCATGAGTTTCGTACCCCCCTATCCCTGATTTTGCTCACAGCCGAGCAGATGGAATTGAAGTACGAGCAGTTGACCGCAGAGCAGCGATCGCGCAAATTCAATCAGATTCGCCAAAATATCGACCGCATTACCCAAATTCTGGATGGGGCGTTGGTGCTCAATAACTTCCATATCGGCGGCGTTGAAGTGCATCCCACTTCCATTGAAATCAGTGGCTTCTGCCGCGAGTTGGAGTCCCAGTGGCGGGCCCTGCTGACCCCCAAGCACACCCTGACGATTCGGGCCGAAGAGTCGGCTGCCTGCCACTTGCTCTGCGATCCGGCTCTGTTGGTGCAGGCTCTGACCCATGTGTTCCGCAACTGCGTGCGGTTTTCGCCCCAGGGTGGTGCCATTGAAATGACCATCGAGCGGCTGGAGCAGGATCTGCTCTTTCAACTGCGGGATCAGGGCATCGGCATTCCCACGGCGGAGCTTCCCAAAATCTTTGAGCGTTTCTATCGCGCCAGCAATGCCGATAGCGTGCCAGGAACGCCCGGGATCGGTTTGGGGCTGGCGATCGCCAGTCGGATCGTCGAACTCCACCAGGGCAGCATCCGGGCCGAAAGCACGCTCAACCAGGGGACGACGGTGACCGTGCGGTTGCCCCTTACCCTCAACGTCTCGGATCTGCTCTAGGGATCGGTGGCGGGGGGGCGTTCTGGCTCGGCGGGCGGACTGGGCACGACTTCCTCCCGATGGCTTGGGGCAACGCCATCCATGACGATCAGCTCTTCGATCACGGATTTGACTAGGGGCGCGGCCACCGTACCGCCAAAGGCATTGTCACCATCGGGTTCATAGATGACGGCCAAGGTGACGTAGCGGGGCTGGCGGGCAGGGAAAATACCGACAAAGCTCGTGACTTTGCTGAGGTTGGGTTGCTCGGCGGTACCGGTTTTACCGGCCAGGCGATAGCCGGGGATGCGGGCATTTTTTCCCGTGCCTCCCTCCACCACGCTGACCATCATTTCCATCACTTGGCGGGCTATTGCCGCCGAAAAAATCTGTCGAGTGCTGCGGGGCTCTAAAACCGGGATGTCTTCCCCCGTTTCTGTAATCAGACCCCGGACGACGTGGGGCGTTACCAGTTTGCCATCGTTGGCCAGGGCTCCGTGGAGTTGCAGCAACTGGATCGGAGTGAGGCTGACGCCGTTACCGAAGGCCACGGTGGCGGTGTCGCTGCGGCTGAGGGTTAATTCCTCAAAGGTTTTCAGAATGCCCCGTTGCTCGCCGGGGAGGTCAATGCCAGTGCGATCGCCCAGACCGATCTGCTCCAACCAGTTGTAGTACACCTGGGGTTTCAGGCGCTCGACAATGTGAATCATGCCGACGTTGCTCGATCGCTCGATGATTTGCTGAATGCTGAGGTTGCCGCCGCTGAGGTCAAAATTTTCGACCACATGGCCGCCGCCGAGGTCGAGGGTGCCTTCGTCGTAAATGACCGTATCTGGCTGAATGGCACCGGCTTCTAGGGCGATCGCCACGTTGATCGGCTTAAATGTGGACCCAGGCTCAAAGAGGTCGGTAATGGCAGCATTGCGAAAGAGGCGATCCCGTTCCGCCTGCTTGTAGCTAAAAAAGGTATTGGGGTCGTAGGTCGGTTCCTTGACCATGGCCAGCATTTCGCCATTGCGCGTATCCATCACCAGAACGATGCCCTGGCTAGCATTGTATTCCTTCATCTGCTCCTGAAGGGCTTTGCGGGCACTGCGCTGTAGCCGGGCGCTGAGGGTGAGCTGCACCTTATTTTGGTCCACCATCACCACGCCCTTGGGCACGGTATTGGGCAACAGCAAACCGCGACCGTCCTTTTTGGCGCGATCAACCGCCTCGGAGGGGCGGGGCTTGATGAGGAATTCGTAGCTGCTCTCTACGCCGTTTTGTCCCAGGTGATCGGCATTCACAAACCCGCTAACTGCCGCGAAGAGTTCCTTTTGGGGGTAATTGCGCTGCCGCTCAACCACCAGCTCCACACTGCCACTGCGCCACTTTTGGGGATCCATAGTGCGCAGCTTGGCGGCGAGGCGATCAGCCTCCGATGGGGTGAGCCACTGCTCGATGCGAAAACCCTCCTTACCCCGCAGCTTTTCCTGCCAATCGGGGCGGGGCTGGCGCAGCAAGGGTGCCAGTTGCTCACTGATGTAGGTGGCTTCGAGATTGTCTTGAATCAAGCTGGGGTAGGCCCAGAGGCTGTAGATTTCCCGATCAATGGCTACGACCCGCCCATCCCGATCGACGATGGTGCGGCGGGCCAAAAAAGGATTGAGTTTAATTTCCTGCTGCTCCAGGGCCTTGGCCTGCAATTCCTTGCTATCGAGCACCTGCAGGGTCAAAAGTCGCAGCATCAGGGCCGTGGCTGCCACCATCAGCAACAGCCAAACGACCACAAGGCGCGATCGCGGCTGATGTTTTAGGGGGGTGGGGCGAGGTAGGGCTGACATAGGCTCCGGAAGGAATCGCCGCGCTGTTCGAAGTTGGCAAATTGATCGAAGCTGGCGCAGGCGGGGGAAAATAAAATCGTGACCGGGGCAAACCGTTGGGCCTGTTCCCAAGCACTGGCGACGGCTGAGAGGAGGGTATCCACGCTGTTGTACGGCAGAGAACCAGATTCTGTCAATAATTGGGCAAAAAATGGTGCTGCTTCGCCAAACACAACGGTGTGAACCACCCGTTGGCGCACCTGGGCCAGCCATGGGGCGGGATCCCCTGCCTTGGCCCGCCCCCCCGCCAGGAGAATGATGGCACCGGGAACGGAGCGCAGGGCCACTTCCGCGGCGTCGTAGTTGGTGGCTTTACTGTCGTTGATCCAGGTTACTCCCCGGTGGGTGCCCAGGTGCTCGAGGCGATGGGGAACGCCGCCAAATTCTGCTACGGCTTGGGCGATCGCCCCGGGGGAAATCCCCGCCTGACAGGCTGCTGCCACGGCTAGGAGGAGGTTCTGGCGGTTGTGGTCGCCTAGGAGCCTAAAGGACTGCAGGGAAAGGATTTTTTCACCGGCAAAATAGACGATGCCGTCGGCAATGGTGGCCCCGCGGGCCAGCGCCTGGGGATGGCTACCGGAGATGCTCGTCCACAGAGCTTGGGGGAACCAGCCGGGGCCGTGGTGGGCCAAAAAGGGATCGTCGCCGTTGAGGATGGCTACCTTAGATCGGTGCAGCAGGCTGGCTTTGATGGAGTAGTACCGCTCGAGGGTGCCGTGGCGCTCCAAGTGGTCGGGGGTGAGGGTCGTCCAGATGCCCACCTGGGGACTGAGGTGCACTGTGCCCTCAATTTGGTAGCTGCTCAACTCGGCGATCGCCCATTCTGGGGGGGGTTGTTGCCGGGCCAGGGCGCAGGCAGGCACGCCAATATTGCCGCAGTAGGGAGCCCGCAACCCCGCTGCCTGAAAAATTGCTGCCGTCAGGGCGGTGGTGGTGGTTTTGCCGTTGGT
>DBAX01000056.1:0-715 GCA_002291895.1 Cyanobacteria bacterium UBA999 | reverse complement strand
CGTTGGTACCCGTAATGCCCACCCAGGGACAGTTCAAATGACGATAGGCCAGCTCCACTTCCCCTATCACTTCCACGCGGCGATCGCGCAGGGTCCGCAGCACCGGATCCTCCCAAGAAATGCCCGGACTAACTACGGCCAAATCCGGCAACTCCGGGGGCAGCAGCATCCCGAGGGTTACAGCCAACCCCTCCGAGCGCAGAGATGCCGCCCGTTGGTTCAAGGCTGGCCCATCGCCGGCATCATAAACCCCAACTTGCCAACCCCGCTGGTGCAGCAGCCGTGCCGCCGCCACGCCGGAAATCCCCAATCCCAAAACCGCCGCTCTTGGCATCTCGACCGCGTTCCATTCTTACCCTAGAGTGCTAAAAGTTTACTAGAAACCTGCCCGTGCCGCACCCATGCTTCCCTTTGCCGAAGTGATTGCCTCCGCTACCAGCGAATTCACGGCCCAGTGCCTTGAGCCGGATGCCCTGAAATTCCCCTACGTTCCGCCCTTTGGCAGTTGGGTCAAAACCCTGCCCGCCGAGGACAACCCCGTTACCCTCTACGGTGTGGTGGCCCATGTGACTACGGTACCCATCGATTCAGTCCACCGGGCCGTGGCCCTCGGGCTTTCCCTAGAGCAGTTGCGCCTCGAACAACCCCAAATCTTTGCCATGCTAAAGACCGAAGTACGCATTGCCCTCCTGGGGTTTGGCGATCGCACCCACTA
>DBAX01000143.1 GCA_002291895.1 Cyanobacteria bacterium UBA999 | reverse complement strand
AGTCGCGATCGCCATAAAAACGGCACAGGGACAGAATCTGTTCGTTGCGGCGGACGGTGCCGCATTCCAAAAGGTGACGTGCTTCATCGCGAATCGCTTCAATGGAAATCTTTAACATCGGAACCATAACTTTTCCTGCTCTCGCTACCCCTATTCTACGGCTGACTTCAAAAAGTTGTAACAAAATATACGAAAATGATGTCACGGAAACATGAAAAAACGTGCCCCTCTTCAGGCAGATTTCAGGGGCGTTGGTCGGGCAAAAAGCTTGGAGTAGTGGGGCTTTGCTGTGTGCTACGCTACAAAGAAGCTTTACCAATAGTATTAAAAAATACGCAATGTTGCGAAAAAGCCCATCGAGTAGGGTTGAGTTTAGGTTGCTTCATCCTTCTCTCCATAGACTTCCTGCCCCCAAAAGAGGCGATCGCCCCGAACTTCAGCCCACAGCCCCTGGATTAGGGGTGGGGTTCGCCCCCTAGCTTGGGGTAAAAGCACGCGCACCGACTCAACTTGGGCATAGGTGCCACCATCGGCCATGGCAGTTTGCAGAAAAAGGCGAACCACTCGCCGCTGCAGCGCCAGGGGGAGTTCCAGAAGCGCCGACTGCAGCAGTTGGAGCGGAAAGGAATTTACAGTGAGTGCGGTGAAGGCTTGTGCTGCAGCAGTAGCTAAGTATTCCGAGTCCGCCGCCAGCAGTTCGGCGGTTTGGGCGATCGCCGACTCCACTTGACTGTTGAAGTACTCCCGAAGGTAGGGCACGACGTGGGCCCGTAGGTGGTTGCGGCGGTAGGCTAAATCGTCATTCGTGCCGTCCCACCAAATGGGAATACCCCGTTCGCGACAGAACCCCCCGGTTTCTTCCCGACTAATCTTGAGTAAAGGACGTACCAAGTGCACTCCGTCTGCCAGGGGGCGGCGAGGGGCGATGCCTGCCAATCCCTCGGACCCCGTGCCGCGAATTAAGTTATAGAGTACGGTCTCGGCTTGATCGCTGAGGGTGTGTCCCGTAACCACATAGGCAAACTGATGTTTTTGGGCAATCTCCGCCAGTACACGGTAGCGCCACTCCCTAGCCATAGCTTCTGAATTGACAACCGTATTGGCCGTAGCTAAAAAGAATGGCAGTCCAAGCTCCACCGCCTGCTGAGCCACAAACTCGGCATTAGCAGAAGAATCCTGACGCCAGCGATGGTCGCAGTGGGCGATCGCCAGTTCCCAGCGCCACCGCCTTGCCGCTGCAACACATAGACGCGCCATGCACTGGGAGTCCTGTCCCCCCGAAACAGCCAGAAGCAGGCGAGATGCGGGCGGCAATAGTTGCGGCTCCTGCCGCAATGCACGATAGAACTTGGCACGGACAGATTTAAACATCCCCTCCGCTAATATTCCTATTTTTCCTACCTGCCCGTGGCTAAACCAACCACAAGCAATACCGATCCGATCCCCAGGCAGACAGCCATGGCCCACTTAGCTCCATTGGCGGCATTCATAGTCGCTTTTGCCAAGGCATCTTCGTTTTGCAGGGAAATCAAAAATTTTTGATCGGATTTTTGATTCGGCTGAACTGGCTGGCGCAGCGTCACCTCTCCCCCAGCATCCACTGCTGTTCCAACTACAAAAACCTGCGTATCAATCGGCAAAATCACTTCCTCATGGCGATAGCCCAGGGTTTTACTGCCGGCACTGCCGCTTCCAGCGTCGTAGTCTCCCTCGCCACCCCTCGCCTCGCCGCCAAGCAAATGTTCGCGAAGCTCACTGGCAACCTGAATGGTTTCCATCGTGCTTCCGACGGGATCAACTCGGAGTGTCCCCGTGCCATCGTCCAGTAAGAAAGATATCATCCGCGTATTGTTAGTCACGCGCTCCTCGTGGCGCACTAACTTCTCCCGGGCATTTCCCTCCTCGTCCGTCTCTACCACCGGCACTTCATAGATTCGCGTCACCGACATGTTGTAGTAGACGCAGGGTTCCTGCTTTAGCTCTGATCGCAGGGGTTCAGCACAGACTATCTTGCCCTGCAGTTTGACGTACTCCCGGAGGTTCCCGCTGCCCAACTCGTCGGCTATGTGTCGGGCGATCGCCAGCAGCTCCTTAATTGATGTGCTATTGGCGGACTTGATGCTCAGCAATTTAGCTGCGTTACCCCGCCGCACAAACTCCAAGATGACCCCGATTACCAAGAAAAACACGCCTAAGAACTTCATCCCTACCCCCGGCTACCGTATGGCCCACACATTGCTCGCGCACATCACCTATGTCTCCTGGCACCCCCGATATCAATAACCTTGCTTGGATGCATTGAAGCGCATTGCGTTCAACTTGCCCCAAAACCTCGAAGGCACCCTAAGCAAAACGCTGGGAAAGTAACGAAACCAACACAAAGTCTATGCATTGGGACGCATCTCCGTGCAAGGGTAGTTTACAAAACAAAATAGGTGGTCTACTATCAATGCAATGTTGAAACTCATTCAACACCATTTATCTTACATCCATAGGAAATTGCAATTATGACAACCGCCGTACAACGGCGCGAAAGCGCCT